>NZ_JBFODT010000008.1:0-3065 GCF_040908465.1 Aeromonas sp. R10-1 | reverse complement strand
GAACACTTCTTGGGTGTTGTATGGTTAAGCCTCACGGGTAATTAGTATGGGTTAGCTCAACGTATCGCTACGCTTACACACCCCACCTATCAACGTTGTGGTCTCCAACGGCCCTTTAGGACCCTCAAGGGGTCAGGGATGACTCATCTCAGGGCTCGCTTCCCGCTTAGATGCTTTCAGCGGTTATCGATTCCGAACTTAGCTACCGGGCAGTGCCACTGGCGTGACAACCCGAACACCAGAGGTTCGTTCACTCCGGTCCTCTCGTACTAGGAGCAACTCCCTTCAATCATCCAACGCCCACGGCAGATAGGGACCGAACTGTCTCACGACGTTCTGAACCCAGCTCGCGTACCACTTTAAATGGCGAACAGCCATACCCTTGGGACCGACTTCAGCCCCAGGATGTGATGAGCCGACATCGAGGTGCCAAACACCGCCGTCGATATGAACTCTTGGGCGGTATCAGCCTGTTATCCCCGGAGTACCTTTTATCCGTTGAGCGATGGCCCTTCCATTCAGAACCACCGGATCACTATGACCTACTTTCGTACCTGCTCGACCTGTCCGTCTCGCAGTTAAGCTGGCTTATGCCATTGCACTAACCTCCTGATGTCCGACCAGGATTAGCCAACCTTCGTGCTCCTCCGTTACTCTTTGGGAGGAGACCGCCCCAGTCAAACTACCCACCAGGCACTGTCCGCGAGCCCGATTCAGGGCCCTGCGTTAGAACATCAAACATACAAGGGTGGTATTTCAAGGACGGCTCCAGCGCAACTGGCGTCACGCCTTCAAAGCCTCCCACCTATCCTACACATGTAGGTTCAATGTTCAGTGCCAAGCTGTAGTAAAGGTTCACGGGGTCTTTCCGTCTAGCCGCGGGTACACCGCATCTTCACGGCGAATTCGATTTCACTGAGTCTCGGGTGGAGACAGCATGGCCATGGTTACACCATTCGTGCAGGTCGGAACTTACCCGACAAGGAATTTCGCTACCTTAGGACCGTTATAGTTACGGCCGCCGTTTACCGGGGCTTCGATCAAGAGCTTCGCTTGCGCTAACCCCATCAATTAACCTTCCGGCACCGGGCAGGTGTCACACCCTATACGTCCACTTTCGTGTTTGCAGAGTGCTGTGTTTTTGATAAACAGTCCCAGCCATCTGGTCACTGCGACTCCCGACAGCTCCATCCGCAAGGGACTTCACCATCAAGAGCGAACCTTCTCCCGAAGTTACGGTTCTATTTTGCCTAGTTCCTTCACCCGAGTTCTCTCAAGCGCCTTGGTATTCTCTACCCGACCACCTGTGTCGGTTTGGGGTACGATGACTTGTAATCTGAAGCTTAGAGGCTTTTCCTGGAAGCAGGGCATCAATGGCTTCCGCACCGTGGTGCGTTCGTCTCGTGTCTCAGTGTTGTGTCTCCGGATTTGCCTAAAAACACCACCTACGCACTTTCACCAGGACAACCGTCGCCTGGCCCACCTAGCCTTCTCCGTCCCCCCATCGCAATTACAAGTCGTGCAGGAATATTAACCTGCTTCCCATCGATTACGCCTTTCGGCCTCACCTTAGGGGTCGACTCACCCTGCCCCGATTAACGTTGGACAGGAACCCTTGGTCTTCCGGCGAGGAGGCTTTTCACCCCCTTTATCGTTACTTACGTCAGCATTCGCACTTCTGATATCTCCAGCATACCTCTCGATACACCTTCGCAGACTTACAGAACGCTCCCCTACCACTCACGCTTAGCGTGAATCCGCGGCTTCGGTGCCTGGTTTGAGCCCCGTTACATCTTCCGCGCAGGCCGACTCGACTAGTGAGCTATTACGCTTTCTTTAAATGATGGCTGCTTCTAAGCCAACATCCTAGCTGTCTGAGCCTTCCCACATCGTTTCCCACTTAACCAGAACTTTGGGACCTTAGCCGGCGGTCTGGGTTGTTTCCCTCTTCACGACGGACGTTAGCACCCGCCGTGTGTCTCCCGGATATTACTTACTGGTATTCGGAGTTTGCATGGGGTTGGTAAGTCGGGATGACCCCCTAGCCCAAACAGTGCTCTACCCCCAGTAGTATTCGTCCGAGGCGCTACCTAAATAGCTTTCGGGGAGAACCAGCTATCTCCGAGTTTGATTGGCCTTTCACCCCCAGCCACAGGTCATCCCCTAACTTTGCAACGTTAGTGGGTTCGGTCCTCCAGTTGATGTTACTCAACCTTCAACCTGCCCATGGCTAGATCACCCGGTTTCGGGTCTACACCTTGCAACTAGACGCCCAGTTAAGACTCGGTTTCCCTACGGCTCCCCTATACGGTTAACCTCGCTACAAAATGTAAGTCGCTGACCCATTATACAAAAGGTACGCAGTCACCCCGAAGGGCTCCCACTGCTTGTACGTACACGGTTTCAGGTTCTATTTCACTCCCCTCACAGGGGTTCTTTTCGCCTTTCCCTCACGGTACTGGTTCACTATCGGTCAGTCAGGAGTATTTAGCCTTGGAGGATGGTCCCCCCATATTCAGACAGGATGTCACGTGTCCCGCCCTACTCGATTTCACATCAAGGTTGTTTTCGTGTACGGGGCTATCACCCTGTATCGCCGGCCTTTCCAGGACCGTTCCACTAACTTCCAAGATGCTTAAGGGCTAATCCCCGTTCGCTCGCCGCTACTGAGGGAATCTCGGTTGATTTCTTTTCCTCGGGGTACTTAGATGTTTCAGTTCTCCCGGTTCGCCTCGCTACGCTATGTATTCACGTAGCGATACCTAGCTTATGCTAAGTGGGTTTCCCCATTCGGAAATCCGTGAGTCGTAATGTCTCTTACCGACTGCTCACGGCTTATCGCAGGTTAGTACGTCCTTCATCGCCTCTGACTGCCAAGGCATCCACCATGTACGCTTAGTCACTTAACCATACAACCCCAAGAAGTGTCGGTGAAACCGGCACAGCTTGTTGTCGTACAACAAGGACCAAATAAAATTTGGTTTTCGCCAAGAAGTTTCCAAAGCACTTGTAACAAATGTTTGAGAACTACTTTTTAAATCAGCTTTCCAGATTGTTAAAGAGCA
>NZ_JBFODT010000007.1:0-125769 GCF_040908465.1 Aeromonas sp. R10-1 | reverse complement strand
GGATCCTCGGGATCCGGCGGCCTTCGAGATTAATGGGCAATGACGCCCCCCAGCCAGACATCTTTTGATAGAATCCCTTCCCGGCAACGCGGCGCCCACCGGCTCCTTTCATGGCTGGCACCACGGTGCGGCGCGTTCACCTCATCCTCTCGTGGTCAATGATTGACAGGAATGGCCCCAATGGCACCCAAACACAGCGAATTCATCCCTCTCAAGATCGCCGTCCTGACGGTTTCCGACAGTCGCACCGCTGCCGATGACAGCTCGGGGGACTATCTGGTCGAGGCCCTGACCCAGACTGGCCACGTGCTGGCCGACCGGGCGCTCTGCCCCGACAACCTGTTTCGCATCCGCGCACAGGTGAGCGACTGGATTGCCGACGAGGGAGTTCAGGTGGTGCTCATCAACGGCGGCACCGGCTTCAACGAGCAGAACCGGGTGCCCGAGGCGGTCGGCGTGCTGTTCGAGCGCACGGTGCAGGGCTTTGGCGAGATGTTCCGCCAGCTCTCGTTTGCCGAGATAAAAGGCTCCGCCATGCAGAGCCGTGCCCTGGCAGGGCTCGCCAATCGCACCCTGATCTGCTGCCTGCCCGGCTCCACCGGCGCCTGCCGTCTGGGTTGGGAACAGCTTATCCGGGATCAGCTCGACGCCCGTACCCGGCCGTGCAACTTTGTGACCCATCTGTGATCCCGGGAGTAAACCCGGATCATCCATCTTATTTTTCGATAGGTGCATAGATGAACCTGACCCATCTCAACCAGAGCGGCGAGGCCCACATGGTGGATGTCACCGACAAGCAGGTGACCGAACGCGAGGCCCGTGCCGAGGCTTTCGTGACCATGGCCCCCGAGACCCTGGCGTTGATCCTGAGTGGTCAGCACCACAAGGGGGACGTGTTCGCCACCGCCCGCATCGCCGGCATCATGGCGGCCAAGAAGACCTCGGATCTCATTCCCCTGTGCCATCCCCTGGCCCTGACCCGGGTGGAGGTCGAGATAGCCCCCCAGGCGGCGCACAATCGGGTCCATATCCGTACCCTGTGCAAGCTCTCGGGCAAGACCGGGGTGGAGATGGAGGCGCTCACCGCCGCCTCGGTAGCGGCCCTGACCATCTACGACATGTGCAAGGCGGTGCAAAAGGACATGGTGATCGAGCAGGTGCGGCTGGTGGAGAAAAAGGGCGGCAAGTCCGGTCATTTCCAGCTGGGTGCGACCAAAGGAGAGCAGGCATGATCAAGGTTCTGTTTTTTGCGCAGGTGCGTGAGCTGGTCGGCTGCGACGAGCTCAGCCTGCCTTGCGACTACGCCAGTGCCGATGTCCTTCGCGCCGCCTTGAGCGAGCGGGGTGACAAGTGGGCGCTGGCGCTCGAATCCGGCAAGCTCCTGGTGGCGGTCAACCAGACCCTGGTGCCGCTGGATACCCCCCTCCATGACGGGGATGAGGTCGCCTTTTTCCCGCCGGTGACCGGAGGTTAAGGATGAACGAGATAATGACCGTGGATTGCACCACTGAGCTGTGGGACTGTGGTGAGGCCGCCTTCTTCCCTCTCCTTCCAGTGACGACCGGAGGCTGACCATGACCGATCGCATTCTGGTGCAGCGGGATGACTTCTCGCTGGCGGACGAATATGCCCGCCTTGCTGCCCGGCAGGACACTGGCGCGATTGTCAGCTTTGTCGGCAAGGTGCGCGACTTCAATCAGGGGGAGCATGTGAAAGGGCTGGCCCTCGAGCACTACCCCGGCATGACCGAGAAGGCGCTGACGAACATAGTGGCCGAGGCCCGCGGGCGCTGGCCGCTGCAGGAGTGCACCCTCATTCACCGCATCGGCGAGCTGCTGCTCGGGGATCAGATTGTGCTGGTGGTGGTGAGCAGCGCCCACCGCGAGGCGGCTTTCGAGGCCTGCCACTTCATCATGGATTTCTTGAAGACCCGGGCGCCGTTCTGGAAAAAAGAGCTGACCGCCGACGGGGTGCAGCGCTGGGTCGAGGCCAGGGCGAGCGATGACGCCGCCCTGGCCCGCTGGCAACAAGGGGAGTGAGCCTCGAGCTCGTGTCAATCGATCCGGCCGTGCCGGAACATAAGGAGCAAAGGAATGAAGAGATGGGTATCCGTGTTGGTGCTGGGGGCCGGCGCCATGTACAGCGGTGCTGTGCTGGCTGACGAGGTCAAGGTGGCGGTGGCGGCCAACTTCAAGGGCACCATAGAGCGCATCGGCAAGGAGTTCACCGCCAAGACCGGCCACAGCGTCGTCATCAGTTCGGCGGCCACCGGCGTGCTCTATACCCAGATCACCCACGGTGCGCCCTTCGATCTCTTCCTCTCGGCCGACGTGGCGACCCCTCAAAAGCTGGAGTCGGAAGGCAAGGGGAGCGAGCGCTTCACCTATGCCATCGGTCAGCTCGGCCTCTGGCAGAAGGGGGGGCCTGCTCCCGACGAGGCCACCTTGCGCCACTGGCAGGGGGAGCTGGCCATCGCCAACCCCAAGACAGCGCCCTATGGCGCCGCCGCCATGGCGACCCTGGCTCATCTCAAGATCGATCCCAAGCAGTATCGGGTGCTGACCGGCACCAACATCAGCCAGACCTGGCAGTTCGTCGACACCGGCAATGCGAAGCTGGGCTTCGTCGCCTGGGCCAATCTGGTGGAGGCGGGCAAGACCGGCGAAGCCTGGGCGGTGCCGGCCAGCTTCTATCCCCCCATCGAGCAGCAGGCCCTGGTGCTGAAGAAAGGGGCGGCGGTGGATGCCCTGGTGGCCTGGCTCAAGGGGCCGGGACAGGCGCAGATCAAGGCGGCGGGTTACGCCCTGCCGCAGTAAGCGCCCGGCGTCTGCCGGGGGCCGGCCAGCCCCGTGCTGGCCAGATCCGGTGCCTGACGTGTCCCAAGGCGGCGCCCGTCATGACGGCGCCCTGTTTTTTATCGACACCCGAGAGGGGACCCTATGAGTGAAGGGGATCTGCTGGCGGTCTGGCTGACCCTGAAACTGGCGGCCAGTACCACTGCCATCCTGCTGCTGCTGTCGCCGCCGCTCGCCTGGTGGCTGTCTCGCAGCCAGCACCGGCTGCGCCCTCTGGTGGAAGCCATGGTGGCCCTGCCGCTGGTGCTGCCGCCCACCGTGCTCGGTTTCTATCTGCTGCTGGCCTTCTCCCCGGAGTACGGCCTCGGTGGCTGGTGGCGGGAGACCTTCGGAGCCCCGCTCGCCTTCAGTTTCCTCGGCCTGCTCATCGCCTCCGTCATCTATTCGCTCCCCTTCGTGGTACAGCCCCTCACCTCCGCCTTCGTCAACATGGGCAACAAGGAGCTGGAGGCTGCCGCCACCCTGGGGATGGGCCCCTTTGAGCGTTTCTTTCGCATCATCCTGCCCATGACGCTGCCCAGCTTCGTGATGGCGGCGGCGCTGGGCTTTGCCCACACCCTGGGGGAGTTCGGGGTGGTGCTGATGATTGGCGGCAACATTCCCGGGGAGACCCAGGTGCTCTCCATCGCCCTGTTTGATCACGTGGAGGCGATGGATTACCAGAATGCCCATATTCTGGCAGGCGGCCTGATGGGCTTCTCCCTGGTGATGCTGGTGCTGGTCTACGGCGTGCTGCAACGTCGGCAACGGAGGCTGTTCGGATGAACCTCTACCTCAAGGCCAGACGTGATTTCGGCCCCTTCACCCTGGCGTGCGATCTGGCACTGCCCCCCAGCCGCATCCTCGGCCTGTTCGGTCCTTCGGGCTGTGGCAAGAGCACCCTGCTGCGCATCATCGCCGGGCTCGACAGGGCCCCGGGCGATGCCCTGCGCTGGCAGGGGCGCGAGCTTGCAGCCCTGCCCCCCGAGGCGCGGCGCATCGGGCTGGTGTTTCAGGATGCCCGTCTCTTCCCCCACCTGAGCGTGCTCGGCAACCTGCAACTGGCGGCTCGCAAGGGGAGGGGGCGCTGGCAGCCACAGGCCCTTGCTGCGCGCCTCGGCTTTGCCGAGCTGCTGGGGCAACCGGCCCACGGCCTCTCCGGCGGTCAGCGTCAGCGGGTGGCACTGGCCAGGGCCTTGCTGGCCGAGCCCGACTTGCTGCTGCTGGATGAACCCTTCTCGGCGCTTGACAGGCGCAGCCGCATCCATCAGGCCCACGTGCTCAAGGGCTTGCAGCAGGAGAGCGGCATCCCCATGATCTTCGTCAGCCACGCCATGGAGGAGGTGAGCCTGCTCTGCGATGGACTGGTGCTGCTGGCAGAGGGACGGGTGGAGGCCCAGGGCACCCCAGAGGAGATCTTCGCCCGCACTGACCTGTCGCTGGCCAGTCGCGACGACGTCGGGGTCATGCTCTCGGCGACCCTGGCCCACTACGACGAGCACGAGCAGATGGCGACCCTGCGACTCGGGGAGCAGACCCTGATGGTGACCATGGAGCATGCCCCCGATGAAGCAGGCCCCTTGCAGATCAAGGTGGCGGCGCGGGATCTGGTGATCGCCACCGAGCCCATCGTGCACTCCAGCCTCTCCAACTGCCTCGAGACCCGGCTGCTGGAGGTGCGGGAGGTGCGACCGGGGCAGACCCTGTTGCAGTTGGCGCTGGGGCAGCAGATACTGCTGGCCCGGATCACCAGCCGCTCCGCGCAGCGGCTCGTCCTGACGCCGGCCATGCGCCTCTACGCCTACATCAAGGCGGTGAGCCTGGTGGGAGAGGGGTAGACAGGGGACCGGAGTACGGATTGGCTGGCCATGAGTGGCCGGCATGGCGTCGAGAAAGGGGGGACGGGTGCGTCGCAATCAGGTAATGAAATCCCATGGCTTGGCCCTGCGCAGTGCGGGGGAGGGGCCCTTGCTGCTCTTGCTGCACGGGCTGGGCTCTTCCAGCCTCGACTGGCAGGCGCAGATCGAGCGTTTTTCCGAGCGCTACCGGGTGGTGGGCATCGACTTGCGCGGCCACGGCCAGAGCATGCAGGAGGGGCCCTTTGACGTGCCCACCCTGGCGGCGGATGTGGCCCGCTGGCTCGACGAACAGCCCGAGCCTGCCTGGGTAGTGGGGTTGTCGCTCGGTGCCATGGTGGCGCTGGAGCTGGCGCTGCAACTGCCCCACAAGGTGCAGGGGCTGGTGCTGGTCAACGGCTTCAGCGAATTTCTGCTGGAGACGCCAAAGGAACAGGAGCGCTATGCCATGCACCTCAAGTGGCTGCGCTGGTTCGGCATGCGGCCGCTGGCGTGGTGGCTCGGTCGCGAGCTCTTTCCCGGCCCCGATCTCGCCCAGGTGCGCCACACCTTCCGGGGGCGCTTCGTGCGCAACAAAAAGAAGACCTACAAGGCGCTGCTGGAGGCGCTGCCTGGCTGGTCGGTGCGGGCTCGTCTCGGCACCCTCTGGCAGCCGGTGGCCATCATCTCCACCAGTCACGACTATCTGCCCCTGGCGCGGCGGGTGGAGCAGTTCGCCTCCCTGCCCAATGCCACCATCCACACCCCGGATGGTCACCACGCCTGGCCGGCGGAAGATCCCGCCGGGTTCAATCATTTGCTTCACCGGATTTTAGAAACCCATTAGACTTGTCGCCTTTTGACCTTGATCCCCCGTGTATGTATTGGTCCGATCGCCTTGCCAGTGGCAGATGGCAAGGCAATCGGACCCATCTTGCCCTATTGAACAGGTATTTCCTCATGTCTGAAGTAATGAAAATGGCCATCGACGATGGTTCAACCAACGTCAAGGTGAGCTGGATTGAGAACAAGGTGCTCAAGACCATCATCTCCCCCAACTCCTTTCGCAAGGATTGGAAGAGTGCCGCCTTGCGCAAGGACAAGAAGATCTACAACTACGAGATAGGCAACACCAAGTACACCTACGACGCCACCTCCGACAAGTCCCTGGCCACCACCCACGTGGAGTACCAGTACGACGATCTCAACCTGCTCTCCGTGCACCATGCCCTGTTGCAGACCGGCGTGACCCCCTGCGATGTGGCCATCACCGTGACCCTGCCCATCACCGAGTTCTACAACCCGGATGACTGTCAGCGCAACGAGGAGAAGATCGAGAAGAAACGCCGCAACCTGATGCGGGCCATCAGCCTCAACAAGGGTGAGCTGTTCAACATCGTCAGCGTGGAGGTGATGCCGGAAAGCCTGCCGGCGGCGCTCTCCCGCCTGATTGGCTCGGGCTGTAACGAGTTCACCAAGACGCTGGTGATCGACTGCGGTGGCACCACCCTGGACATGGGGATCATCGTCGGCGAGTTTGACGACGTTTCCGATGTGTATGGCAACAACGAGATCGGCGTCTCCATGGTAACCGACGCGACCCGCAAGGCGCTGGCGGCGGCAGACAGCGATTCGAGCTATCTGGTGGCCAACGAATTCATCAAGCGCCGCCACGACATGAGCTTCGTGCGTGACGTGGTGAACGACGAGAGCCAGATTCCGAAGATCCTCGAGAAGATGCAGAACAAGATCGACGAGCTGGGCTCCCAGGTGGCCCACGAGGCGAAGAAGTTCGCCAAGAACCCGAACCGGATCTATCTGGTCGGTGGCGGCGCGTCCCTGATCGTCGATGCCATCAAGGCTGCCTATCCGACCCTGGGGGAGCGGGTGGAGCTGCTGGACGATGCCCAATCCGCCCTGGCGCGGGAGATCTGCCTCTACACCACGGAAGAGGAAGAGGTGTACCGTGAGGCGCCCGTGATGGCCGAGGTCGGCGATGAGTAGTCAACTCAAGCGCATGACCTTCTCCATCTTCATGGATCCGGGTGCGCTGGAGTCTGATCGCTATGCGGCCGGGATCTTGCAAAGCTGGTATCAGCGGGCGCGCAAGATCCAGGACGACGTGGAGGAGTTCGACTTCTCCAAGAGCCGTTTTCACAAGGACATCTACCTCAGCGGCATGTTCCTGTATGTGCTGGCACCGAGCCTGTGCAAGGGGATGGCCAATGCCTTCGGCCCGGAGCAGGTGAACCTCTCGACCCTGCGCCATGTCTTCGCCAGTTGCGGCTTCGATCTGGGGGAAGGGAGTGCGCCCGTGGCGACCGATACCCTGATCGATGAAATCGTGGCCAGGCTGGCTCCCCAGCTGGGGCAGGGGGACAACCGGGGGCTGGCGGATGAAATCGTTCAGCGTCTGGGTCAGCAGGCGGCGGCGCCACTTCCGGACAGCCTGGTGGACGAGATTGTGAGCCGCATCGGTGAGCAGCAGCCCACCGGGCTCTGGGACGAGCTGAAGCAGGGGCTGCCTGCCCCGCTCGATCACGATCTGCTGGCAGAGGCCATCGCGGGCAAGCTGCCGACGGCGGGGGGAGAGGCGGATCTGGCCCCTCTTGCGGGCAGCATCCAGCTGCTCTCCCGCCAGTTGGAGGAGCAGTCCCGGCTCATTCGCGAGCAGCACCGCCTGATCCAGCGCCTGGCCAGCCAGCCCGCCCGGGGGGCTGGCTCGTCCGAGCTGGCGGAGCCCCTCATCGAGGATCTCTCGAACCAGGTGGCGAGCATGAAGAAGGTCAAGGCGAAGGGGATCTTCTAGGCCCTTTGTGACCACCCGCAGCCCAATGAAAAAAGCCGAACCCCGGGGTTCGGCTTTTTTGTGGGCGCTGCTCAGGGTCTTGAGCAGACCGGGCAGTCGGGGCGCTTGGGAAGCTTCAGCTCGCGAAAGCTGCCACCCAGACCGTCGATCATCAGCAGGCGGCCGCTGTAGCTTTTGCCCATGCCCGCCAGCAGCTTGATGGCTTCGAGCGCCTGCAGGCTGCCCACCAGCCCCACCACGGGGGCCAGCACCCCCGCCTCGACACAGGTGAGGGCCTGATCGCCAAAGAGGGCGCTGAGACAGGCGTAGCAGGGTTCATCCTCCTGCCAGGTGAAGCTGCAAAGCTGCCCTTCGAGCCGGATGGCGGCGCCGCTGACCAGGGGCACCTTGTGCTGGCGGGCGCGCTGGTTCAGGAGGTTGCGGATGGCGACGTTGTCGGTGCAGTCGAGCACCAGCTGATGGCCTGGCAGCAGGGCATCGAGCAGCGCCTCGTCGGCGAGGGCGGCGTGGGTCTCCACCTCGAGCCAGGGGGTGAGGGCGCGCAGGGACGTCGCCGCGGACTCCACCTTGAGCTGGCCGATGCGCGCGTCGCTGTGCAGCACCTGGCGCTGCAAATTGGAGAGCTCCACCCGATCGAAATCCACCAGGGTGAGGTGGCCGACCCCGGCCACCGCCAGATACTGGCTGGCGGCGCAGCCGAGGCCCCCGGCGCCGATGACCAGCACGCGTGATTGCTTGAGCGCCTCCTGTCCCTCGAAGTCGAAGGATTTGAGCACGATCTGGCGGTTGTAGCGAAGGAGCTCGGCGTCGCTCAGGATCTCGCTCACAGCAGCAGCCCCGAGAAGGGCTCGACGGTGACCGTCTCACCGGCGGCTACCTTGCCGCGCTCCTGTTCGAGCACGATGTAGCAGTTGGCCCGGGACAGGGAGCTGAACACCCCGGAGTCCTGGGAGCCGGTGCTGCGTACCTCGAGGCCATTCGGGCCCACGCTCACTATGCCGCGCTGGAAGTCCAGGCGCCCCGGGCTCTTCTTGAGCGGCTCTGTCGCCAGGGCCTGGAGGGGGTGCGGGCGTGCAAACTGCTGGCCGGCCAGTCTGGCCAGGGCCGGTTGCACCAGCTGATCGAAGGTGACCATGGCGGAGACCGGGTTGCCCGGCAGACCGAAGAACCAGGCGTTTGGCAACCGGCCAAAGGCGAAGGGTTTGCCCGGCTTGATGGCGAGCTTCCAGAAGCCAATTTCCCCGAGCTCTTCGAGCAGTTGCTTGGTGAAGTCCGCTTCCCCCACCGAGACGCCCCCGGTGGTGATCAGGGCATCGGCCTCGCGGTCGGCCTGCAAGAAGGCGGCGCGCAGGGCAGCCGGATCATCGGGGATGATGCCAAGGTCCAGGCACTCACAGCCCATGCGGCTCAGCATCGCCTTGACCCCGTAGCGGTTGGAGTCGTAGATGTCCCCGTGCTGGAGCGGGGTGCCCAGAGGCTTGAGCTCGTCCCCTGTGCTGAAGATGGCGACCTTGAGGGGACGGCGCACCGTGACGTTCGCGATGCCAAGGGAGGCGAGCAGCGGCAGCTCTCTGGGGCTCAGGCGCAGGCCGCTTTCGAGCACCCTGTCACCCTGCGCCAGGTCCTCGCCGCGGCGACGGATGTTCTGGCCAGCAACGGGGCGGGTCAGAAAAGTGATCCCGTTGTCGCCGGCTTGCGTTTCTTCCTGCATCACCACTGCGTCAGCACCCGGGGGCACAGGGGCCCCGGTCATGATGCGGATGCAGTGGCCAGCGGGCCACTCCCCCTCATAGGGCTGGCCCGCAAAGGCCTTGCCCGCCACGGGGAGCGGCACCCCGGCGGCGAGATCCGCCAGGCGCACGGCATAGCCGTCCATGGCGGCGTTGTCGAAGGGGGGGACGAACAGAGGGGAGCTTATCTCCTCGGCCAGGATCCGATCCAGCGCCTGGGGCAGGGGCAACCGCTCCGTCTCGCAGCAGCAGGTGAGTTGTTCCAGCATCCCTTGCAGGGCCTTGTCCAAGGGGAGGAGTGCACCGGTATCGAATCCCATCATCATGACCTCTCTGGTGTGTAGGGGGCGGATTATCCCAAAAATCCGCTCCGATGGGCAGACCGAAGGTGCGGTAATGGGGGGGCAGATGCCCCGGTATGATCGGATTCTGGGGCGCTATCCCGTTGAATTACCTCCTGATGGGTAACCAGGGCGAGGCTTGCGCGGGATGGCAGGTGGGGAAGAGGCGGCACGGCCGTGCGCCTTGCCCCCGAATGGGCAGGCCGGTGCGGACAAAACGGGGTGGTTTGGCATAAAGTCGGGCACCGGGCTTGAGTTAGACAGAATTATGACAATAATCGCCCTGTAAGATTGCGCCGCGGCACCATGCCGCAGGCCAGCACAGTCCCTGAGCGTGGGAGAGAAACACGATGACGAGCTTAAGCCAGGAAGCCCTGTTGGTCAGGGCGGCGCTCGAGGCCGAGGGCCTTGAGACACCTCTGGTGGCCAATGAATTGAGCGGCCAGCAGAAAAAGGAAAAAATCGAAGGTCATATGCGCGCCATCATGGAGACGCTGGGACTGGATCTGGCCGACGACAGTCTGGCCGAGACCCCGCACCGCATTGCCAAGATGTACGTGAACGAGATCTTCTCCGGCCTCGACTATGCCACCTTCCCCAAGGTGACGGTGATCGAGAACAAGATGAAGGTGGACGAGATGATCATGGTGCGGGACATCAGCCTCACCAGCACCTGCGAGCACCACTTCGTCACCATAGACGGCTTTGCCCACGTGGCCTACATTCCCCGCGGCAAGGTGATTGGCCTGTCGAAGATCAACCGCATCGTGCAG
The DNA here is from genome assembly GCF_040908465.1 of Aeromonas sp. R10-1. Taxonomy (NCBI): domain Bacteria; kingdom Pseudomonadati; phylum Pseudomonadota; class Gammaproteobacteria; order Aeromonadales; family Aeromonadaceae; genus Aeromonas; species Aeromonas sp. R10-1. The sequence goes on along the minus strand of NZ_JBFODT010000007.1, from coordinate 115,447 downwards.
TTCTTCGCCCGCCGTCCCCAGGTACAGGAGCGGCTGACCCAGCAGATCCTGCTGGCGTTGCAGACCCTGCTTGGCACCAGGGACGTGGCCATCAGCATCAAGGCGACCCACTTCTGCGTGAAGGCCCGTGGCGTGATGGACTCCACCTCCTACACCACCACCACCTCCCTGGGCGGCGTCTTCAAGACCCAGCCCGACACCCGCGCCGAGTTCCTCGGTGGTCTGAAAGGGTAGTGCTCCCGGGGCCTGTCGCCGACAGGCCCCGTCTCCTTTCCCTCACTTTTTTTGAAAAATACCTAAAGTTGTGACCGTGCCGGTCGCTATGGCTCTCCGTGTTGTCGGACGGTCTGGTTGACGCCGACACCCCCGGGCCCGCCCTTGTGCGCGCCGACAGGGACGAGATGTGCTGCCAAGGAGGGTAGTGAAGGCGCAGGCCAGGCCTGCGCCCAGCAATGCCACTTGTTTTCCCCATGCAGGACATGCCATGAACACCATGACGATAGGCAAAAAACTTACCGCCGGCTTTGCCGTACTCGGCCTGATGATGGCCTTTATCGGCGGCTTCTCGCTGTTTGAATTCAGCAAGATGAACCGCGCCGCCATCGGCTTTACCGACAGTATCCTGCCCGCCGTCGTGCGCACCAGCACCCTCGGCGAGACCATCAATGCCCTGCGCCGCTACGAACTGGATGTCTTCCTGGTGGCGGACGATGCCCAGCAGAAGGCCCGCTATCGCAATGAGAGCGAGAAGAGCCTGCAAGAGGCTGCGCGCCAGATCGTGGCCCACGATGGGACCATCTGGGCGGAGGATCTGGAGGAGCGCCGCGCCTTCGACATTGTCAAGGCGGACTGGGAGCGATATGTCGCCCTGCACCAGCGCATCCGGCAGATGCAGGACTCGGGACAGATGGCCGAAGCCCGGCACCTCTTCATGGGGGAGGGGGTCACCCTCTATACCAATCTGACCAAGTCGGTGGGGGATCTCATCCGCATCAACCACGGCTACTCCGTGGGCTCCCGCGCCGAGGTGATCGCCGCCTTTGACAGCGCCAAGCTGAGCGTGACCCTGGCCCTGGTGATCGGCCTGGCCCTGGTTGTCGCCCTCTCCGTGGTACTGACACGCCAGATCCGTGACCCGCTCATCATGCTGGCCCGTCAGGCCCAGCGCATCGCGAGCGGCGATCTCGGTCGGGGCGAGCTGCAGGAGTGGATTCGCGGCAACCGCTTCAACCGCGACGAGCTGGGCCAGCTGGGGTCGGCCATCGACCGGATGCAGGGGGCTCTGGCGGAGCTGGTGAGTGAAATCTCCGGTTCGGTGAGCCAGCTCAGCAGCGCGGTAGAGGAGGTGAGCGCCATCTCCGAGCAGTCCGCCAAAGGCATGGAAAGCCAGCAGGGAGAGGTCTCTCAGGTCGCCACCGCCATGAACGAGATGCAGTCCACCGTCAATGAGGTGGCTCGCAACACCACGGACGCCATGGGGGCGGCCAAGCAGGCTTCCCGCACCTCCACCCAGGGCAACCAGGTGGTGCGCAGCGCCATCGGCAGCATAGAGCAGGTTTCCCGCCAGATAGAGCAGGCCGGGAGCGTGGTGCAGCAACTGGAGACCGACAGCGCCAGCATCAGCATGGTGCTGGACGTGATTCGCGGCATCGCCGAGCAGACCAACCTGCTGGCCCTCAACGCGGCCATCGAAGCGGCCCGGGCCGGCGAGCAGGGTCGTGGCTTTGCGGTGGTGGCGGACGAGGTGCGCAGTCTGGCCCAGCGTACCCAGGCATCCACCGCCGAGATCAGCAAGATGATCGAGGTGCTTCAGGAGCGCACCGCCGAGGCGGGCAGCGCCATGCAACTGAGCCGTCAGCAGATGCAGGAGAGCGTGGAGCTGGCGCGGGAGGCGGGGAGCAGCATCGACAGCATCAACGGTGCCGTCACCCAGATCACCGACATGAACACCCTGATCGCCACCGCCACCGAGCAGCAGAACGCGGTCACCGAGGAGCTCAATCGCAGCATCGTCAAGATCCACACCGCCGCCGACGAGAATGCCCAGGGGGCGCAGCAGACCGCCCAGGCCTGCGTCGAGCTGAGCAGGCTGGCCACCTCGCTGCACCATATGACCCAGCGCTTCACCCTCTGAGTCTTGCTGTCACCCGGCACAGCGCAGAAGGCCCCGCCAATCGGCGGGGCCTTGTCGTTTCTGGCTGGACCTGGGCGCCCGTCAGCTCAGGCCGACAATGTCGCCGTCATCGTTGATGTCGATATGGCGATAGGCCGGCAGGCTGCCCAGGCCCGGCATGGTCATGATGGGGCCCGCCAGGGCATAGACGAAGCCTGCCCCCGCGCAGAGTTTCACCTCCTCGATGGGCACCTCGAAGTCCGTCGGCACGCCCTTCCTGGCAGGGTCATGGCTGATGGAGAGCGGCGTCTTGGCCATGCAGACGGGCAGGTGATCCTGGCCCTCTGCCGAGAGTCTGGCCAGTTGCTGGCGCGCCTTGTCCGAGAGGGTGACGCCCCGGCCACCATAGCCGCACTCCACCAGGGTGGCGAGCTTGGCGGCAAGGCTCATCTCATCGGGGTAGAGCAGCCTGACCTCACTGGGCTGCTTGCAGGCCGCCACCACGGCGTGAGCCAGATCCGCCGCACCCGCGCCACCGTCAGTGAAGGCCCGGGAGAGGGCGACCCCACAGGCACCGGCCTGGCGTGCCGCCTCCTCCAGCAGGGCCAGCTCGGCGTCGCTGTCGGTGGGGAAGCGGTTGATGGCGACCACCACGGGCACCCCGTAACGGCGGGCGTTGTGAATATGCCAGGCGAGGTTGGCGCACCCCGCTGTCAGGGTGGGCAGATCTTCCCCTTGCAGGCTGGCCGGCAGCGGCTGGCCCGGCCGGATGTCGAGCAGGCCGCTGTTGGCCTTGAGGCCGCGCACCGTGGCCACCAGCACCACGCAGGCGGGGGCGAGGCCGGACTGGCGATACTTGATGTTGAAGAACTTCTCCAGCCCCATGTCGGAGCCAAAACCCGCCTCGGTCACCACGTAGTCGGCAAGACCCAGCGCCATGCGATCGGCGATGACGGAGGAGTTGCCGTGGGCGATGTTGGCAAAGGGGCCGGCGTGGACCAGCACAGGGGTCTGCTCCGTGGTCTGCATCAGGGTGGGCTTGAGGGCGTCTTTGAGCAGCACCGTCATGGCCCCCGCCACTTCCAGCTGCTCGGCGGTGATGGGCTTGCCGCGCAGGTCGAGGGCGAGCTGGATGCGGCCGATACGCGCGCGCAAGTCCTTGAGATCCCTGGCCAGCGCCAGAATGGCCATCAGCTCGGAGGCGGCGGTGATGACGAAGCGATCGGGGCGCTCGACTCCATCGGCAGCGCCGCCCTGGCCGAGGGTGAGGTGGCGAAGCGCCCGGTCGTTCATGTCCAGGGTGCGGGGCCAGAGGATGTTGGCCGGGTCGATATCGAGCCGCGCCAGGCCGGTTCTGGCGCTGAACTGGTCACCGAGTTTGCGTTCATGGAACAGGCGGGCATCGAGGGCGGCAGAGGCCAGGTTGTGGGCGGCGGTGAGGGCGTGAAAATCCCCGGTGAGGTGCAGGTTCATCTCCTCCATCGGCACCACCTGGGCCATGCCGCCCCCGGCGGCGCCCCCCTTGACCCCGAAGACGGGGCCGAGGCTCGGTTGGCGAATGGTGGCGATGCTGGGCTGGCCGATGTGGTTGAGCCCCATGGAGAGGCCGATCGTGGTGACCGTCTTGCCCTCCCCAAGGGGGGTGGGCGTGATGGCGCTCACCAGCACCAGCTTGCCGGGCTCGCGGGCGGGGGCGTGATGGAGCAGCGCGAGGTCGAGTTTGCCCTTGTAATGGCCGTGGGGGTGGAGATGGGCGGCCGCTATGCCGAGCTGTGCTGCCACCTCGGCGATGGGCAGGCGGGGGGACTGGCGGGAGATCTCGATATCGCTTAGCATCAGCACCTCGTTGGCATGTCAGGTCAAATATGCGGCGAAGTCTAGAGGAATCAACAGGGTAATCCAATGAGAAATACTATTTTATCCGGCAGTCGTGAGCCCCATCAAAGCCCCATCCTGCTGGATCTCAACGCCCTCTATCATCCGCCCAAACGGCCCCTCACCGCCCTTGGCATCGTCAGCGCCTTCATCCCGCTCTTTGGTTACGGCTGGCAGGCGATGACCCAGGATCCCGAGACCCACTTTCGCCACGAGCTCGGCAAGCGCATCAACAAGCACAAGAGCGACGAGGCGAACCTCGCCCTGATGATGCAGTTGGCGGCCATGCTGGATTGCCACTGCCTGCACGTCACCCTGCCCTATGCGCTGGGGGAGGCCGAACTCGCCGCCTTGCGCCAGCGCCTGCCACGCTGGCAGATGAGCCAGCAGGATCACCTGCTGGTGGCCGAGCTGATGCCCACCCCCTGAGCCCGGGCTCAGGTCTCCCTGTCCCAGTAGTGGGGCGCCAGATAGCGCTCCTGCACGAATTCGATGAAGCAGCGCACCTTGGCCGACACGAAACGGCGGTGCGGATAGAGGGCATAGAGCCCCACCTGCCCCTTCTCCCACTCCAGCAACAAGGGGACCAGCGCCCCCGAGCGCAGCGCATCCCCCACGATGAAGGTGGGCTGCAAGATGATGCCCTGGTGGTCGCAGGCGGCCCGGGTCAGGGCCACCCCGTTGTTGGCGCGAAGGGGCCCCTGGGGGCGGATGCTGTGCTCCTCCCCATCCCGTTTGAAGACCCAGTCCGGCTGGGTCAGGGTGTAGATGAGGCAGTCGTGCTGCTTGAGATCCTCCGGGGTCTTCGGCCTGCCCCGGCGGGCCAGGTAGTCAGGGCTGGCGCACACCACCATCTTCATCATGGCGAGCGGCTTGGCCACCAGAGAGGAGTCCGGCAGGTTGCCGATGCGCAGGGCCAGATCGAACCCCTCCTCCACCAGGGCCACCCGCCGGTCGCTGTACTCAATCTCGAGCTTCAAGTCCGGGTAGCGCTCGCGAAACAGGGGCAGGGCGGGGGAGAGGTGCAGGTAGCCGAAATCCATGGGCACCGAGAGCTTGAGGGTGCCCTGGGGCTGCTGGTTGTTGTGGGTGAGCTGGCTGTGGGTCTCTTCCAGCTCCGCCAGCAGGGCCAGGGAGCGCTGGTAGTAGAACTGGCCCGCCTCGGTGGGGTTGACCTGGCGGGTGGTGCGCGACAGCAGCCGGGTGGAGAGGGACTCCTCGAGCTGCTGCATCAGCTTGGAGGTCATGGCGACCGAGATCCCGAGCTGATGGGCGGCCTTGGTGAAGCTCTGGCACTCCACCACCTTGATGAAGGTGCGCATGGCGGCTATCTGATCCATATTCCACTCTCGGTTGATAATTATTTTAATAAATCGATGATTATCTATTCTCGATAGGAGGTTAGCATTTTGTTCACCGTTGTGAACCCCCAATGAAGGAACGATCGGAATGAAAATGACCAAGGCCCTGCTGGCCTCCTGCCTGTTTATGGCGGCTCCCCTGATGGCTGCCGATTACGATGTCGATGCAGCGCACACCACAGTCCAGTTCAAGGTGGGCCACCTCGGCTTCTCCGAACTGGTCGGCCGGTTCAACACCTTCAGTGGCACCTTCAGCATGGACGACGCCAACCCGGCGGCGGCCAAGGCGAACTTCGAAATCGATGCCGCCAGCGTGGATTCCAACCACGAGGCCCGCGACAAGCACCTGCGCAGCCCCGACTTCCTGGATGTGAAGCAGTACCCCAAGATGACCTTCGTCAGCACCGGCTATGAAGGCACCAAGGACAAAGGCGTACTCAAGGGCACCCTGACCCTGCACGGCGTGTCCAAGGACGTGGCCTTCGACCTGGTCCACATCGGCGAAGGCAAGGATCCCTGGGGCGGCTACCGCAGCGGCTTCAACGCCACTACCACCATCAAGCGCAGCGAGTTCGGCGTGAACTACATGGTGCCGAACATCCCTGACGAGATGACCATCAACCTGTTCGTTGAAGGCGTGCGCAAGTAATGGGCGCAGCACTCCTGCTTCAAACCCTGGCGGCTCCTTTAGGGGCCGCTTTGCTGTCGTGGCGCTGGCCGCGGCTGGGCTATCTGTGGGGCGCCCTGGGGATCTGGCTGGTGGGTTGCCTGCTGGGCGGTGCTTATGGCCTGCCGGTCAAGGCGTGGCAGTGGCTGCCGCTGACTCTGCTGGTACCCGCCCTGACCCAGGGTACCAGCAAGGGGGTCGCCCTGGCGCTGTTCGGGGTGCTGGGCGCCCTGGTGTGGTGGCAGGGGCTGGCCTCCGTGCTGGCGAGCGAGCCCGGGATCTGGCTGGCCCTGCTGCCCGCCATCCTCTGGTCTGGCTGGACGAGCTGGCGCGGTGACAGCGAGGAGGGGCTCGGCTTCGCCCTGGCCTTCATCTGGCTGGCGCTGGTCATCGGCATCGATGGCAGCCTGCTCATCGCCCAGCTGACGGGGGCCCTGGCCGCGTTTGCCGGATTCCGTGCCCTGCTCGGCGCCTTTGCAGGGGTCAAGGTGACCCCGGCTGCCCTGGGGCTTTCACTCGCCTTCGTGCAGATGCTCGCCTGGCAGTACGTGGAAGTGCCCCTGCTGGTGCTGCTGCCGGTCTGGCTGTTGCCGCTGCTGGAACGTGCCCTGCACGGGCGCCCGGGACTCTCTCGCTGGGGGGGCTTGATCCTGGTGGCGGCCGTTGGTGCCGGAGTGAGTCTGTGGTGGGTATGGCCAGAGGCGTCACTTTACTGATTTCTGCATGAAAAACAGGCTATTACCTTAGAAATTGATGGGCTTGTCAAAGTCTGGACAGATAAAGATTGAGACCCATGGTGCTTTCGGATAAAAAGGATTTTCAATTATCTGGATACACACAGAACCCGGCTATGCCGGGTTCTGTTTGCCTGCTTTCCCGCGGCACGCTAAGGAGGCCACAGTTGCACAGTCAGGGATCTGAGCATCTGTTTTTTCGCCATTTCACCGAACAGGGATGTCTTGGGGATCTCTGCATCCTGCTGGTGACCCACCTGCTTCCCGACAGACCCGACTTCATCCAGGTGCTCGATCGGGTGGGCCGGGTCGGTGCCATCCTGCCCAAACCCAAGTCCGTGCACGGGCCGACGCTGGCCTGGGCCCAGCAGCACTACCCCGTGCTGCCCCTCAATCGCCACTGGACCTCGGATCCCGGTGAGGTGATCGCCCAGATTGCCCCCCTGGTGATGTCCCACGAGCGGCTCATCATCCTCGACATCGGCGGCTACTTCGCCAAGAGCCAGGCGGTACTGGCCGAGCACTTTGGCGCCCGCTTCATCGGGGTGGTGGAGATGACCGAGAACGGCCATCAGCGCTACGAACAGGAGTCCCTGGCGGCCCCCGTCATCTCGGTGGCCCGCAGCCCCCTCAAGCAGGCGGAAGATATCCAGATCGGCCTGAGCGTTGTCTACTCCGCGGAGTCCCTCGCGCGTACCCTGAGGCGTACCTTCAATGTCTGCCAGGCCGCCCTGTTCGGCTATGGCAAGGTGGGGCGCAGCATCGCCCGGGAACTGCGCTGTCGCAACCTGCATCTGGAGCTGGTGGAGACGGATGCCCTGCGCCAGGTGGAGGCGCTCTCCCACGGCTTCAAGCTGGTGAACAAGGCCGAGGCCCTGGGCCGCGCCGAGCTGGTGATCTGCTCCACCGGCAACGGCTCCCTCGACATCACCGATCTGCAGGCCCTGCGCCCCGGCGCCATGCTGGCCTCGGTCACCTCCGCCGACGACGAATTCGCCTTCAGCCTCGCCCAGCTGCCCTGGCCGAGCGAGGAGGTGTGTCCCCATGTGCTGGCCCTGACCCGGCCGGACGGCAGCACCATCTTTTTGCTCAACCGGGGGGAGGCGGTCAACTTCGTTCACGGCGCCGTTATCGGCGAATATGTCTACCTCGTGCTGGCGGAGATCATCGAAGGGGTGCACCAACTGGCCCATCAGGCATCCACCCCGGGCCTTCACGAACTGCCCCAGGCCACCATGCAGCGCATCGCTCGCCACTGGTTGACCGATTTTCACGGAGTCACCCCATGACAGACACCCATTTGCCCCTCGCGAAACCGCGCATCGAAATCCGTTACTGCACCCTCTGCCGCTGGATGCTGCGGGCCGCCTGGCTCGCCCAGGAGCTGCTCTCCACCTTCGACGGCGAACTGGGAGAGGTGGCCCTGGTGCCCGCCAGCAAGGGGGAGTTTCGCATCCTGGTGGACGGGGTGCTGGTGTGGGACAGGGTGGCCGACGAGGGCTTCCCCGAGGCCAAGGAGATCAAGCAGCGGGTGCGGGATGTCATCGCCCCGGAGCGGGATCTCGGCCATGCGGATCGCAAACCCGCAGCCGAGTAGGCGGCATCACCCATGAAGTGAAAGAGGGAGGCACAGGCCTCCCTCTTTCGTTGCAGCGCCCGGTCAACGGTCGCCAGATGTGGCCAGCGCTTCCCCGGCGGGGAGGCCGATATAGCGGGCCCGCTTGTGGGGCTTGATGCGGCTCACGTCCACCCACACCAGGCCGTCGATGCAGTGGTTGAAGTCCGGGTCGATGCCAAAGTCCATGAACTGCACGCCCCCCGGCTCGCACAGCTCGGCGTACTGCTTGTAGAGGGTGGGAATGGCGCAGCCCAGGTTGTCGAGCCCGGCCTTGAGCACCTTGAGGTCGTCCCCGTAATCGCGCCCCTCGAACAGCGTCGGCGTGGCGGGATAGGGGCGGCGGGAAGGGGCGAGGGCAAGGGCGGGGGCGAAGTGCTGGCGATAGAAGCTCACCAGCAGATCCTTGGCCGCTGGCGGCAGGCTGCCGGAGAGGGTGACGGGCCCGAACAGGTAGCGGTATTGGGGATAGCGGGCCAGATAGGCCCCGATGCCGAACCAGAGGTAATCGAGCCCCCGCTTGCCCCAGTAGGCGGGCTGGATGAAGCTGCGGCCAAGCTCGATGGCCTGTTCCAGCCGGGGCAGCAGCTTCTCTTCGAAGCCGAACAGGGTGTGGCTGTAGAGGCCATCCAGCCCCTTGCTGGCCAGCCGTTCGGCCACCGGGGCGAAACGGTAAGCGCCGATGATGTCGAGGCGGGCGGGATCCCAGAGGATGAGGTGGTGATAGTCATCGTCGAAGGCATCGAGATCTCGCCGCTTGCCCGAGCCTTCCCCCACCGCCCGAAAGGCGATCTCCCGCAGGCGCCCCAGTTCACGCAGGATCACCGAGTGGCTCTGCTCGTGGCTGCGATAGAGCAGGATACGCTGGCCGTCCGGGGTCTGGCCGAGCAGCTCGCACCCGTCGATGGCCTGTTTCAGCAGGCGGCGATCCTCCGGCAGGGCGATGGGGGCCTCGGTCTGCAACCGTCCCGCCTTGCCCCGAGCGATTCGGTAGAGGTGGCCGCGCACCAGCCGGGCCGCCGTCTTGGCCGGCAGCTCCTGAAAACTGGCGAGGGGAATGCGCGCCCCTATGGTCACCGGCAGCGTCTGCCCCTGCTGGCGAAACAGCTGGCGTACCAGCAGCAGGGCGGAGGCGGGCTTGTTGAGCCAGGAGGCGAGATAGAACCAGAGGCTGTTGCGCCCTCCCAGGTGAATGGGCACCAGGGGCGTTCGGCTGCGCTGGGCCAGCTTGATGAAGCCGGCCTGCCAGGGGCCATCCTTCACCCCTTTGGGGCCGAGGCGGGAGACCTCGCCTGCGGGGAAGATAACCAGGGCCCCGTCGGCGGCGAGGTGTTCATTCATGGCGAGGATGGCCTGCCTGTCGGTCTTGCCCCCCAGGTTGTCCACCGGCAGCAGCAAAGGGCGCAGCGGCGCGAGCTGGGCCAGCACCTGGTTGGCCACTATCTTGACGTCGGGGCGGATGCGCCCGATGAGGCGCAGCAGGGCCAGCCCGTCCAGGGAGCCGATGGGGTGGTTGGCGACAAAAATGACCCGGCCGCTGGCGGGAATGTGCTCGAGCTCGGCCTCGCTCACCCGGTAGTCGAAGTGGAGCTCGGTGAGGGCCTGCTCGACGAAGTCCAGACCGCGCAGGTGGGGATGGCGCGCGGCAAAGCGGGTGAAAGCCTCCTCGTGCAGCAACCAGCTCAGCCCCTGCCTCATCAGGGGACGGAGGAGGGGCTGGCTGGCGAGGCGGGGCAGGTGCTGCCCCAACAGGGTATCGACGTCGAACATGGGCAAGGCTCCGCTGAACTTTGCCCCAGCTTGACGCCCCTGCGTGCCTTTCGTGTGTCGGTTGGGTGACGGTTTGATGACGGGGCGAGCCCCGTCCTTGCTCCCTTACTCTGCCCGCCAGGCAGAGGTGAGGCGCACCAGCGCCACCAGGGTGGCGACCGCTTTTTCCATGGATTGCAGGGGGATGAACTCGTGCTTGCCGTGGAAGTTGTGGCCGCCGGTGAACAGGTTCGGGCAGGGCAGCCCCATGAAGGAGAGCCGGGCGCCGTCGGTGCCGCCGCGAATGGGTTTGATCTTGGGCACCACGTCGGCGGCCTCCATGGCGGCTTTGGCCAGCTCGACGATGTGGGGATGGGGTGCTATCTGGCTGCGCATGTTGCGGTAGTTGTCCGCTATCTCCAGGGTGATGCGCGCCCTGGGGGCGTCCAGCTGAAGGGAGGCGACCCGCTCCTTGAGCTGGGCCTTGCGGGCGGCGAAGCAGTCATCGTCGAAGTCGCGGATGAGGTAGTGCAGGGTGGTCTCCTCCACCGTGCCCTCCATCCGGGCCAGGTGGAAGAAGCCCTCATACCCCTGGGTGCACTCCGGGGTCTGTTCGGCGGGCATGGCGGCATGGAAGCGGGCGGCCAGGGTCTGGCTGTTGATCATGCTGCCCTTGGCGGTGCCGGGGTGGACGTTGTTGCCTGTGATGCGCACCGTGGCGCTGGCGGCGTTGAAGTTCTCGCATTCGAGCTCGCCGAGCTCGCCGCCATCCACCGTGTAGGCCCACTTGGCCGGGAAGCGGTCCAGCGGGAAGCGGTCGGCACCGCGCCCTATCTCCTCGTCCGGGGTAAAGCCGACCCAGACATCGCCACGGGGGATCTCGGGGTGAGCCTGCAGGTATTCCACGGCGGTGAGGATCTCGGCGATGCCCGCCTTGTCGTCGGCCCCCAGCAGGGTGGTGCCGTCGGTGGTGATGAGATCCTGCCCCAGGTAGTTTTTCAGGAAGCGGTACTGGCGGATGGCCAGCACCTCGTCCCCTTTGCCAAGGCAGATATCGCCCCCCTGATAGTTCTCGACTATCTGGGGAACGACGCACTCGGCCTCGTAATCGGCGGTGTCCATGTGGGCGATGAGCCCGATGGCGGGGGCATCCGGCTGGTTGCCCGGCAGGCAGGCGGTGAGGTAGCCATGCTCGTCCAGGGTGACCTGGCTCAGCCCCATCTGCGTCATTTCATCGCGCAGGGCCCGGGCGAAGAGGCGCTGTCCCTCGCTGCTGGGGCAGGCAGGATTGGTCGCATCGGAGCGGGTATGAAAGGTGAGGTAGTGGAGAAAGCGCGAAAGCAGGGTGTTCATGGGCAAGCCTCGGGTCACGAAAGAGGAGTCATTGTGGCCAAGACGGCGGCGCCGCTTATTGCGTCAGCGCAGTTTTTGATGATTTTGTGGGAGAGAGGAGGGCCATCGAAGGGGAGGGGCGGGGATCATTGCTCGGCAGTTTGCATAAAAATTCCAAAATAAAAACTGGTTAAGCAATTGCGAAAAAGCTGAATTTCCCCTCGGCCCAGCGCTGGCAAGGGGTGACCCGAAATGCGTGACTTGTTGGTTATTTTCATCGCCTCGCCCACGCACTCCCACCCCCCGCCATCCCAGAGCCCGCCTTGCTGGCAGCGAGATTTTGCCCCCCGATGAAAACCCGTTTTTTAACACGATTTTTTATTGTCACTGGCTGCGGTAAGTGTGTACACTCCGCGCCGATCCAAGGGCAACCCTGCGCAGGCCGCGTCCGCCAGACCCGCAGGATCATGACGCCTATAGGGCGAGGCACGCAGAAACGACAGACACTGCTGGGGAATGGTTTCTTTAATACCGGTTAGGCTCCGGTATCAGGGAGAACAACGGACTCTCATCTTTCAGCTGACCGAGTGGGCTCCGGGCTCATCATCTCCCTTGTCATGGGCGGTCACTGGCGTTGAGCGGGTCGTAGTGGTTGTCGTCCATCAACACGATGCGTGCTGACGTCTTCCCTTCTCTTCCTTGAAACCCTCTCCTGTCCGTCGGGATGGCTGCCGAATGATGAACAAACGGCGTGGCTGATGCCGATTGTCATCAAAGTACCGCGGTACGCCGGCAAGGTGTTACCGCATACCGTTGAGCTTGATGTAAAGCCACCAGCCCCACATCAAGACTCGTTACTTCCCAAGATCCACCAGGCAGCCTTGGCTTGCCGCGATGTGCAATGAACAGGATGTGGCGGAGCATGCTCCGTTGCGGGTCCAACGTCAGCAGGCCGCTCTGGCTTGCCGCATTTTGCAATCAATGGTCTGGATGTGATTGAGGGTAACGAAGGCGGCCCACGGCCGCTCATTTGCGAGGCATAGCCCATGACTAACTGGTCCAGCAAGGACTCCTTGAAGGTCTACAACGTTCCCTACTGGGGTGCGGGTTTTTTCAATATCAATGACGCCGGTCATGTGACCGTCTCTCCCGACAAGTCTCGCCCCGAGGCTCAGATCGTGCTGTCCGAGGCCATCGAGCAACTGCGCCAGTCCGGGCTGACCACGCCGGTGTTGCTGCGTTTCCCCGACATCCTCAAGAGCCGGGTCGATGCGCTGTTCAACGCCTTCGGTCAGGCCATCGAAAAGTCAGGCTATGAAGGGGATTACCTGTGCGTTTACCCGATCAAGGTAAACCAGCAGCGCCGCGTCATCGAGACCATCAGTCAGTCCTACAGCGACAAGCCGAGGCTTGGGCTGGAAGCGGGCTCCAAGCCCGAGTTGCTGGCCGTGCTGTCCCATCATCATGAGCAAGGGTCCGTGATCGTCTGCAACGGTTACAAGGACCGCGAATACATCCGCCACGCCCTCCTGGGCAACCTGATGGGCCACAAGGTCTACATCGTGGTGGAGAAGCCCTCCGAGCTGGAAATGGTGCTCGACGAGTCTGCTCGTCTCAACATCAAGCCCAACATCGGGGTGCGCGCCCGTCTGGCGTCCACCGGCTCCGGCATGTGGGAATCGAGCGGCGGTTCCATGTCCAAGTTCGGTCTCTCTGCCTCCCAGATCCTGGCGCTGGTGGAGCGTCTGCGCAGCCTCGGCAAGCTGGACTGCCTGCAACTGCTGCACTTCCACCTGGGCTCCCAGATCGCCAACATCCGCGACATCCAGGGCGGCATCCGCGAGTGCGGCCGCTTCTACGCCGAGCTGTGCCGTCTTGGCGCAAAGGTCGAGGTGGTGGACGTGGGCGGCGGCCTGGGTGTGGACTACGAGGGCACCCGTTCCCAGAGCCACTGCTCCGCGAACTACAGCCTCTCCGAGTACGCCAACAACGTGGTCTGGGGCATCGGCGATGTCTGCCGCGAGTTCGACCTGCCGCACCCGACCATCATCAGCGAGTCCGGCCGTGCCCTGACTGCACACCACGCCGTGCTGGTCACCAACATCATTGGTGCCGAAGGGGTGGAGGTGAACGACATCAGCGCCCCGGACGAGGACGCGCCCACCATTTTGCAGAACATGTGGAAAGGCTGGCTGGACCTGCGCGGGGAAGATCCCTCCCTGCTGGAGATCTTCCACGACTCCGTGGCGGATCTCGGTGACGTCAACGCCCAGTACACCATGGGCCTCTTGAACCTGGAGCAACGTGCCTGGGCCGAGATGCTGCACCAGAACACCTGTCTGGCGCTCAAGGAGCTGCTGAACCCAGTCAACCGCAACCACCGCGCTCTGGCCGACGAGCTCTCCGAGAAACTGGCGGACAAGTGCTTTGCCAACTTCTCCCTGTTCCAGTCCCTGCCGGATGCCTGGGGTATCGGTCAGGTGTTCCCGGTGATGCCGCTGGCCGGCCTCGAGCGTCCGCTCACCCGCCGCGGCATCCTGATGGACATCACCTGTGACTCCGATGGTCAGGTGGAGCACTACGTCGACGGTCTGGGGGTGGAAAGCACCCTGCCGATGCCGGTCTACGGTGAGCACGAAGAGTGCCATGTCGGCTTCTTCCTGGTGGGTGCCTATCAGGAGATCCTGGGGGATCTGCACAACCTGTTCGGTGACACCCACTGCGCGGAAGTGTGGCTGGATGAAGAAGGCAAGATGGACATCCGCAACGTGGTGCGTGGCGACACCGTCGACCAGCTGCTGCGTTACGTCAACATCGACCCGTCCGTGATCCGCGAGAACTACCAGCGCATCGTCTCCCACCCGGCGCTGGACGACGAGACCCGCAAGGCCCTGCTCGACGAGCTGGAGCTGGGTCTGCAAGGCTACGCCTACCTGGAAGACGAATAAGCCAGCGGCTTGTTCTCCGTCGGTCAAATGACGGACATGAAAAACGGCGCCTTCGGGCGCCGTTTTTGTTGTGCTGTTGCCTGGCTGGGGCCGGTTGGGGGGCTCGGTCACCCTGGCTGGGGGCATCCGGCCCCGGCCAGATCCGGCCACTGCCCGCTTCTACCTGTCACCTCCCTTGATCCAGGTCAAGGGGGACTCGGGCCGCTTATTTTACGGTCAAGGGTGATGTTGGTGAATGACACATAAGGATGTGCGTATGGAACTCAAGAGGGACCCGAGATGCTATACCGACGTCTGTATCGACGGTAAGTGGTATCACTACGATCACTGCAGCACTCACGTTTATATGCTGATGGGTGGCGCCGCCCCCAGCCTGCAGCTTGCCCATGAACCCGGCAGCGAAGAGGAGCTGGTGGAGATGCTCCGCCAGCACCCTCAACGCTGACTGCCTGCGGGCCATCGGGGGTATCGTCCCGGCGGCCCGCCTTGTTCAGCCCGCCTTGCGGCCCAGGATCTTCTTGCCCATCTCCAGCAAGGCCGTTGCCGCCGCATAGGCCTCGTCTGACTTGCCTATCTCGTCCGCCACGTAGAGAAAGCCGGATCTGTACTTCTCCACCGCCTCGCGGGGAGTGGCCGCGTCGATGAAATTTTCTTCCACCTCGAACCCTTGCGTCAGCAGCGCCTCCTTCTCCGTGAGGAAGGTGGGGGAGGCCATGTCGACATAGGTATATTGCTGACGGCGGGAGGCGGGGACGCTGAAGAACTGGTATCTGGCCATGGATGTGGCTCCTCTGAACGGGTGATCTGCCATGGGGGCGCTCGATGCGCCCGGCAAGATAAAGGAGCATTCGAGTCTTGCAGCAGACTACCTTGAGTCGTGAAGGGACGCAATCGGGCTGGTGATCACTCTGGCGACATGGGCGCAGCGCCTCACCTGCTTGTCAGGCAAGCACACCTTCCAGCACCCGCTGGGGAGTCTCGGGAGCGCAGTGGACAAGCAGTTGCTCCCCGGTCATGGGGCGTCCGAGCAGGTAGCCCTGCAAGGTGTCGCAGCCCAGCTCGGTCAGCAGGTCGCGCTGCTCCGGGGTTTCCACCCCCTCTGCCACGATGCGCATCTCCAGGGCCTGACCCAGGGCGATGATGGCGGCGATGATGGTGGCATCGTCGCCTCCCCGCTCCAGGGTAGTGACAAAGCCCCGGTCAATCTTGAGCTCGTTGGCGGGGAAGCGCTTGAGGTAGAGCAGGCTGGAGTAGCCGGTGCCGAAGTCGTCGATGGAGATGCCAAGGCCGAGCTCGGCCAGACGGTTGAGGATGGCGAGGCTCTCCTCGGCCTTCTGCATGGCGGTGGATTCGGTGATCTCCAGCGTCAGGTGACGGGCCTCGAGCCGATGGCGGGCGAGGGCGCCCTGTACCTCCTCCAGCAGCCCAGGGCTGGCGAGCTGGATGGTGGAGAGATTGACCGCCACACTCCAGTCGTGATGACCCGCCGCCCGCCAGGCGCTCATCTGGCGGCACGCCTCGTCGATGACCCAGTTGCCGATGGGGATGATGAGCCGGCTCTTCTCCGCCAGCGGCAGGAAGCTGGCCGGCGAGACGGCACCATGCTCCGGGTGCTGCCAGCGCAGCAGGGCCTCGGCGCCGACCACCTGGCCGCTGCGGGCACAGTATTTGGGCTGGTAGTGCAGGGCCAGCTCCCCCCGCTCCAGGGCGTGTTGCAACTCCTTGTGCAGCAGGAACTGCTGGTGGGCGTTGGCGTTCATGGCGCTGTCGAAGTAGTAGTAGTCGTTGCGCCCCTGCTCCTTGGCGTAATACATGGCGGCATCGGCGTTGAGGGTCAGCTCGTGCAGGCTGGTGCCATCCTGGGGATAGACGGCAATGCCGATGCTGGCGGTGATGTGCAGGCTGTGGTGCTCCCACTCATAGGGCTGGGCCAGGGTGGCCAGCAGCCGCTCGGCGAAGGCTGTGGTCTGGCTCACATCCCCCGGCGCCAGTGCCAGCACGAACTCGTCCCCGCCAAAGCGCGAGGCGGTGTCGCTGGCTCCGAGCAGGCCGGTGATGCGCTGGGCCACCTCGGCCAGCAGCAGATCCCCGGTGTGGTGGCCGTGGGCATCGTTGATGATCTTGAAGCCGTCGAGATCGAGAAACAGCAGGGAGAAGCTGCGCTGGCTGTGCTGACACTCCTGGATGCGCTGCTCCAGCCGATCGGCAAACAGCAGCCGGTTCGGCAGCCGGGTCAGGCTGTCATGGAGCGCCAGCTTGAGCAGCTCGTCGTGGGCCTGGTGCAGGGAGGTGGAGAGCCTGGCGGCGTGGGCATCCAGCATGGAGAGCACGAAGGCGATGGCGAACACCGCCAGGGTCACGATGATGACCACGGTTGCCAGCCACTGGGTATTGAGACCGGTGTAGAGGGCCCCGCACAGGCTCTCTGCGGGGAACTGGGCCGCCGCCATGCCGGTGTAGTGCATGCCGATGATGGCCGCCCCCATCACCAGGGAGGCGAGGGCCTTGCTGAAGAAGGCGCGGGGCGAGCTGTTGCGCAGGCGAAACGCTATCCAGAGTGCGGCACCCGAGGCGAATACCGCGATAAGGATGGAGAGGATGAAAAGCCCAGGCAGGTAGTGGATGCCGGGTTCTATTTTCATGGCCGCCATGCCGATGTAGTGCATGGTGGCAATGCCGGCCCCCATCAGCACGGCCCCGAACAGGATCTGGTGCCAGGGGAGCTGGGGACGACTCACCAGCCAGAGCGCAAAGGCCGAGGAGCCGATGGCCGCCACCAGGGAGAGACCGGTGAGGGTCAGATCGTATCCCAGCGCGATGGGCAGGTTGAAGGCGAGCATGCCGATAAAATGCATAGACCAGATGCCGAGCCCCATGGCGAAGGCTCCCCCCGCGAGCCAGAGCACGGCGGCCCGTCCCCGGCTCTGGCTCACCCGGCTGGTCATGGTCAGCGCCGTGTAGGAGGCGAGCACCGCCACCAGGATGGAGAAGAACACCAGATCCTGGCTGTAATAACTGTCGAGCATGGGGTGGGTTGGGGTCACGTTCATTTACTCTGGGGTACATCAGGGCCTGAGCCTGGGCCGGGTCAGGGGAAATCGGGTGGCAGATTGTACACCAGGCGTCCCTGTCGTGAGCCAGAGATACGTACCAAAATGGCCCCCGGATCAGAGCAAAAACTCTGTCTTTTCTGGCATTGGCCGCCATCCTGTGACCGATAAACCGGCACATCCCCATTTTATCCCGTCTGAACAACAAGATAGGGGAGCATGGGGCGCTTGCCACGGCGCGCCGGGCCCGTGGGGAAGGCGTGTGGTATGCGCACAAGGCGCCTGTGCGATAAAGGTGCGCAGCCCCTGTCGCCCTTTCACGATCGCCGCAGACCATGCGCTCAAGGAGTCAGCACAAGCCTGCATCCTCCGGGTCTTGGTTGACCCGGTACATCTGTTATCATCTTCCCCCTGTTTTCTTATCTCGTTGACTCTGCTGGAGAAACCATGTCTCGAACCCTCTATTTGCTGCGCCATGGCCAGACCCGTTACAACGCCGAATTGCGGTTGCAGGGGCGGTGCAACTCCGAGCTGACCCCCAGGGGAGAAGCCCAGGCCCTCGCCATGGGGGCCCGTCTGGCCAAGCTCCTGACCGAGCCCACCGACTGGACGATCTACGCCAGCCCCCTCGGCCGGGCACGGCAGACGGCGGAGCGGGTGTGTCAGCAGCTTGGCTTGGACCAGGAGCGCATCATCTGGGATGAGCGGCTGGTGGAGCTAGGGATGGGGGAGTGGGAGAGTCGCCGGGTGCCCGAGCTGCTGGCGGCCCACCCCGAGCTGGATCTGGAGGAACCGGACTGGTATCTGCGGGCCCCCCATGGCGAGAGTTTTGAGAGCATTCAGCGCCGGGCCCGGCAATGGCTTGAGGACGAGCAGATTGCCGAGCAGGCCATCGTGGTTTCTCACGGTCTCTTTGGCGCCATGCTGCGCGGCGCCTATGTGGATCTGGACTACACCACCACCTGGCTTCAGGAGCTGCCGCAGGATGCCTTCTTCAAACTCAGTGGCGGTCGCATAGAGCGGATTGCCTGCTGACCACACGAAGGCGGCCCGCCGTGGGTGGGCCTTGTTGTGATGGGTCGCTCAGCCAACTGCCAATTTGGCCGCTTCTTTCCACATAAAAGGCGGCATCGGAGTAGTGAGACGCCATTTAATGTTCATCGGTTGGCTACCGCTGTGGGAGATGTACTCCACCTCACCGAAGTTCACAAAGCCAAGGGTGCGGCCAAATTCATCTTTGCTCTGCTCACGAACGAACAGAAACAAACGCTTACCTTCTGCTCTGTGGTTTATGTAACTCAGCCCCTTACCTCGCTCTGGGCGAGCGCTGTTTTGGCTCTGCCAATGGAACAGCGACTCGTTGATGGCGTAGTCGTGATAACGGGTGGTGGGGGAGAAGTGCTGCTCCGTTTTGTTCAAGGTCACGAACAGCAACTCGATATTGTGCTCTGCGATGACATATACCCCTTCGCGAGCCGAGGGCTGTTGCGTGAAGGTGGTTGCCCCAAAGCCAACCAGCACCTGCTCTCTGGCATAGCGAGCATGCAGTTGTAGTGGATTGCCGGGAAGATCTGGCATGGCTCTTTGTTCGTGCTGCACCCGGTTGATCAGCATGGGCAACAGATCTGCCAGCTCGGCCCTCAACTCAGGTTGATTGAGTTGTTTCAGGCTGTGCGCCAACGTTCTAAAGCCTGCGTTGGGGCCGCTTTGTTGCCAGAAGTCGTAATGGCACATTAAGGCCATCCGCTCATCGTGTTCAGCCGTTAAGGTAAAGGCGCTTTCCACCAAGGTTTGTAAGAAGTTCAAGTAATGGAGCGCATCGCAGCCCAATAGCCGGGTTTTGATGGCCCGGGTGTAGAGGGTCGACAGCTTCTCATCGCTCATTTCAGAAACGGTATGGTTGTGGGCCTGTTTGACCAAGGCGATCCAATTGCCGCGCTTGTAGATCTCCTCAAGGCTGATATGAGGGTAGAACTTCAGAAAATTCGCCAGTGTCAGCGGTAAATCGCAATCCTGTGAGAAACGGCGGATCAGGCCCATGAGGCGCGAGGTATTGAGAGTCGCCTTTTTGATATTGCTCAGAATTAACTCTTGGGTCTGTTTTGAGAGCTCGATGCGGCAGCCCAAGGGGGCGTGAGGGAAGCCCTGTTTGATCTCGTGGCTGATCGCCTTATTGGTTTTACCCACCAGTGCCCGGAATTTCTGGGCAAAGTCATACTCCGCACGGGCATTCCCAACAAAGTCCAATACGGTGCAGCACTCTTTATCGCTCGCCAGCCGCAGGCCACGTCCCAATTGCTGCAAGAAGATGGTGAGGCTTTCCGTTGGTCGTAAAAACAGCAAGGTATCGACTTCCGGGATATCAACCCCTTCGTTGAAGATGTCCACCACGCAGAGAATATTGATAACGCCGGTACGCAAATCTTGTTGCTTACTATGTCGCTCGTCTCGGTTATCGCTAGTGAGGATGTCAGCCTTGATACCCTTCAATAAAAATGCCTTGCACATAAAGTCGGCATGTTCACGGCTCACACAAAATGCCAGTGCTTTGATCTTGGTAATATCGGTGACGATCTC
This sequence comes from Aeromonas sp. R10-1, assembly GCF_040908465.1. Taxonomy (NCBI): domain Bacteria; kingdom Pseudomonadati; phylum Pseudomonadota; class Gammaproteobacteria; order Aeromonadales; family Aeromonadaceae; genus Aeromonas; species Aeromonas sp. R10-1. Next base: position 95,426 of record NZ_JBFODT010000007.1, on the reverse strand, counting down.
ATTGAGGCTCTGGACTATCTTCTGTACCCGCTGCTGATTGTGGGTATAGATATTGGTGAGCTCAGTGATGTCATAACGGCCATTTTTCCAAGTCACTTGGTGCAAGTCAGTATCATCATCGATACCAAAATATTGGAATGGACAGAGATGGCGACGATTGATGGCCTCGGGCAAGCGGATTTCTGCTGCGATGACACCACAAAAGTCGGCAAGAATATCACCGCCATCATGGCGCTCTGGCGTTGCGGTTAATCCCAACAGAATGTGAGGTTCAAAGGCGGCGAGCAGACCGCGATAACTGGCCGCCGCAATATGGTGAACCTCATCAATGACGATGTAATCGAAATAGTCTTGACTAAGACGTAAATTAGCCAGCTGGTTATTCAAGGATTGCACCGAGGCAAACAGCTGACGGTAGTGGGTTGGCACGGCGCCGCCGACCAAGAGTTCGCCAAAATTTGATTGCTTGAGCACTCCGCGGTACGAGGCTAATGCTTGGCGCAAGATCTCCTCTTTGTGGGCGACAAACAGAAACTTGGCATCGGGTTTGGTTTTCAAAAAACGCGCAAAATCAAAGGCGGAGATCAGAGTTTTCCCTGTACCGGTAGCCGCTACCACCAAGTTACGAAAGCGCTGGTGTAAAGCGCGCTCCATCGCCAATTGTTCAAGGATCTCCAGTTGATGGGGAAACGGCGTGATATCAAAGAAATAGGCAGGGTTATTTCTGTCCCCATCCCCACGGGCCTCTTGCAGTGCATGCTGCAATTTTGTACGGCTTTCGAGCTTGCCATCAAACAGCTCAAAATCATCGGATTCCCAATAGGTTTCAAAGGTACTCAGGGATTTCTCGATAATATGAGGGATCTCTTGCGAGGTGATTTTTAGGTTCCACTCCAAGCCGCTGGTGAGGGCAGAGTGAGAGAGATTGGAGGAACCTATATAGCCGGTATGAAAACCGGTATTTCGGCAAAAGAGATAGCTCTTGGCATGCAACCGCTCGCGCTGGGTGTTATAGCTGAGTTTGATTTCGGTATTTGGGAGGCTGGCTAAAAATTCAACTGCCTTGGCGTCGGTCGCCCCCATATATGAGGTAGTAATTACTTTTAATTGGCGGCCGCTGCGAGTGAACTCTTCCAGCTCATGACGGAAAATACGGATACCTGCCCACTTGATAAATGAGACCAGCCAGCAGATGCTATCTGCCGATAATATCTCCCGTTTAATCTCTGACTCCATCGACAAACCCGCATTGCTGCCGCAGAACAGCTCACTTTGCGTTAGACCGGTCAGAGGGGAAATATCGTCAACATATTGTTTTAAATTGGCAGAGATGGGGTTATCCAACTGGTAGAGCGCGGTCAGAATTTTTCCCTGACTGTCGATAAGGTTCTCGCCAATAAAGTCTGGGTCTTGTATGCGATCTTTTAGCCAAAGCAATAACTGGTTAGCCAGCTCAATCTGCCGTTGTAATGGGTCATCGCCAGTGACCGAGCCTACAGCATATTCCAACACACGAGTTAGGAATCGTGATAACCAGACTGCGGCCTCCGCAGACTCCAGTTGTCGTTCCCCGATGTAGAAATGCGATCGATCTAGTCTTGATGCCAACAGTTGTGTGATGAGTTGTTCATAAATACCACATTGCTGCATGGTGACTGACCTTGAATCTTGTGCATAGGGGGAGTAGGCAGGGTATCATTTTTTTTAGCTAAATCAGTAAGGTGTTATCTAATTTTGCCCATTTGAAGATCTATCTAGCCATGGGCGGCGAAGATAGAGAAGGCGAACCACAGGGAGGTGGTGATGGATCCAATATCTTATCTTTTTTCGGCTTATCTCAATCTGGTGCAGCAACAGGTGACGGATATCTATGGCACCGAGCTAAAAACGCTGGTAGTGCCCTATGAGGGAGAGCAGGTTCCCTTCTCTTTCCAGCTCTGGCAGATAAAACAGCAAAGTGTCTGCCGTCCCTACGAGCAAGATGTGCGGCGCTTCAGTCAGTGCACGGTCAAGGCGCAGGCACTGTTTGGCAAACTGTGCGATGACCTGACACGACAAGACGACAGCAGTTGGCAGCTTCCCAAGTACCGCACCATGTACTGCTCAGCGGCTGTCGGTTATCGCCCCATGATTGCGGAGATCGCCGACGCCCAGCAGAGCCCGGGGAAGCTCGCGGAGCGGGCCTGTAATCAGGCCATTCTGGCGGCCATGGGCAGTGATGACGAAACCCTGCTGGCCCAGCGTGACAAGGCGTGTGCTGCCGTGCGTTAAGGTATTTCCCTAGTCAAAATAAGTGGTTAGCCCTCCTGTGCACCATGCCACAGTTTCTATTGAGGCGGGTGGGTATGATGGTGCGGCAATCACCACCACAGGGAGAGACCATGATCAGCCATATCGACCATCTGGTATTGACGGTCAGCGACATTGAGCGGGCGGTGGCGTTTTACAGCGGCGCCTTCAAGATGGAGCCCATCACCTTCGGGGCAGGCCGCCGGGCGCTGCGCTTTGGCAACCAGAAGATCAATTTGCAGTTGCTGGGGGAGGAGGCGCGCAACCGGGCGCAGGTGGGGTCGGGGGATCTCTGCCTCATCACCCGCTGGCCCCTGGATCAGGTGATGGCCCAGCTGGCGAGCCAGGGGGTCGAGATAGTGGAGGGGCCTGTGATGAAAAGCGGTGCCTGTGGCCCCATCGAATCGGTCTATTGCCTGGACCCGGATCGGAACCTCATCGAGATCAGCCGTTATTGCTGAGCTCCTGGCACCTTGCGGTTTGTGTCACTGCTCCCTGGTGCGCCCCTTGCGCAGCAGAGGGATCACGGTGAGCACCATGCCGGTGAAGAGCAGCAGATAGCCCAGGGGCAGCAGGGCGAAGGGCTCGTGCAGGAAGCCCTGGGCATCGAGGGTGGAGCCCAGCAGGTTGAATGCCACAAAGCAGCCGAGCCCGGCCAGGATCAGCAGGGCGCCTATGGTCGTTGTCATCTCGTTCTCCTCGTTCGCGTATGGAAGAGGGGGGAGGGTGTCATGGCTGGGTGAAGCGAGCGTGAAGTGGTATCGGGCATGCAACCTGCGTCGCCCAGGTTAAAGCAACAGCTATGCAGATAACACAACAGGGCAGCCATGGGCTGCCCTGTTGCTTTGGGGGATGTCACGGGAAATGGCGTGACTAGCAGACCCCTTGCGCCAACATGGCGTCGGCCACCTTGACGAAGCCGGCAATATTGGCGCCGCTTTCGTAGTTCACATGGTCATCATCCTGACCGTAACGGACACAGGTGGCGTGGATGCTGGTCATGATCCCCTTGAGGCGGGCGTCCACCTCCTCCCGGGTCCAGGAGAGGCGCTGGGCATTCTGGCTCATCTCGAGGCCCGAGGTGGCAACCCCGCCGGCGTTGGCCGCCTTGCCCGGGGCGAACAGCACCTTTGCTTCGTGGAAGAGACGGATGGCGGCGGCGCTGGAGGGCATATTGGCTCCCTCCGCCACCAGCTGCACGCCGTTGGCAATAAGCTGCACCGCATCTTCGGCATCCAGCTCATTCTGGGTGGCGCAGGGGAGGGCGACATCTGTCGCCAGGTGCCAGGGGGTGCGGCCGCTGAAAAACTCGAGCCCGAGCTCATGGGCATAATCCGCCACCCGCTTGCGCTGCTCGTTCTTGAGTTCCATCAGGCGGGCCAGCTTCTCGGGGGTGAAGCCCTCGGGATCGTAAACGGTGCCGCCGGAGTCGGAGGCGGTGATAACGCGGGCGCCGAGGGCCATCGCCTTCTCGATGGCGTATTGGGCCACGTTGCCCGAGCCCGACACCGAGACCCGCAGGCCATCGAGGGACTGGCCGCGATGGGCCAGCATGGCTTCGACAAAGTAGAGCAGGCCGTAGCCGGTGGCTTCCGGACGAATGAGGCTGCCGCCAAAGGAGAGTCCCTTGCCGGTGAAGACGCACTCGGCGCTGTTGGTGAGCTTCTTCATCATGCCCGCCATGTAGCTCACCTCGCGCCCGCCCACCCCGATGTCGCCCGCCGGCACGTCGGTGTTGGCCCCCAGGTGGCGATAGAGCTCCAGCATGAGGGCCTGGCAGAAGCGCATCACTTCTCCTTCGCTCTTGCCCTTGGGATCGAAATCGCTGCCCCCCTTGCCACCGCCCATGGGCAGGGTGGTGAGGGCGTTCTTGAAGGTCTGCTCGAAGGCGAGGAATTTCAGCACCGAGAGATCCACCGAGGGGTGGAAGCGCATGCCGCCCTTGAAGGGACCGATGGCGGAGCTGTGCTGCACCCGGTAGCCGCGGTTCACCTGCACCCGACCCTGGTCATCCACCCAGCTTACCCGAAACTGCACCAGGCGCTCGGGTTCCACCAGTCGCTCCAGCAGGCCGTGTTGCAGGTAGCGGGGGTGGCGCTCCACATAGGGCCAGATGGAGGCGATCACCTCGCTCACGGCCTGGATGAACTCGGGCTGGTGAGGGTTGCGGCTGGCGACCTGGGCCAGGAAGGCCTCCTGGGAGAGGGAATGACTCATCTTTAACTCCTGTCGTGAATGATGAAAGTGGCGTCCTGCCAGAGAGGGGATCATGCCCGTCCTCAGGGTTCGCGGGGCTCAAGGGGCCCGTTGTTGCGCCCCGATGGGGGTGTCATTTCCCGTCGTCGGCGGGTCAGAGCAGATAATTCGCGATGACCAAAATCTTTTTATGCATTTTTGCTGGATAAATATCAAGCGTTAGATCATCTGGCTATCTGCCAAAGGCCGCACCCTATCTTCGGCGGCGGGGGCCCGGCCCATGAAGTGAGCACCATGAAGTGAAAAGAGGCGGGGAGTGCGCGGTGCAGCCCAATCAGGGCCGCGGCGTCACCGCACGCTGGATAGGGGGCCTGCTGCTGCATCAGGGGCAGGACCCCCTGTGAGCCAGCGGCCAGGGTGCGACGGGGCCGGGCGCGGGCGCGTGCAATGTGCTACTGTAGCGGCGTTTTTTGCCGAACATGCAGGGTGCAGGCCCTTATTTCATGGAGTTGTATGCAGACGAACCCGACCACAGCGCGGCTGATCCAGCCAGCCATTCTCAAGGCCCATCCGACCGGGGAGGTGACCCATGCTGGCTGATGAATCCATGCGCCTGAACAAATACATCAGCGAGAGCGGCATCTGCTCCCGTCGTGAGGCCGATCGTTTCATCGAGCAGGGCAACGTCTTCATCAACGGCAAGCGGGCCGGGGTGGGAGATCAGGTGTTTGCCGGGGATCTGGTCAAGGTCAACGGCCAGGTGATCGAGCCGCGCGAAGCCGACAGCCTGGTCTTCATCGCCCTCAACAAGCCGGTGGGCATCGTCAGCACCACGGAGGCGGGGGAGAAGGACAACATCGTCGACTTCGTCAACCACAGCACCCGTATCTTCCCCATAGGGCGCCTCGACAAGGACTCCCAGGGGCTCATCTTCCTTACCAACCACGGGGATCTGGTGAACAAGATCCTGCGGGCGGGCAACGATCACGAGAAAGAGTACCTGGTGACCGTGGACAAGCCGGTGACCGACGAGTTCGTCCGGGGCATGGCGGCCGGGGTGCCCATCCTCGGCACCGTCACCAAGAAGTGCAAGGTGAAGCGAGAGGCCCCCTTCGTGTTTCGCATCACCCTGGTGCAGGGGCTCAACCGCCAGATCCGCCGCATGTGCGAGCACTTCGGCTTCGAGGTGACCAAGCTCGAGCGCATCCGCATCATGAACGTCAGCCTCAAGGGGCTGCCGGTGGGGGAGTGGCGCGACCTCACCGACGACGAGCTGATCGAGCTGTTCAAGCTCATTGAGGACTCCTCCTCCGAGGCCAAACCGGCCAAGGGGGCTCAGGTTGCCAAGCCCAAGGCGGCTGCGGCCGGCACCCCGGCCCAGGGCAAGAAGCCGCGGCGCAGCGACGATCACGAGATTGGCGGGCGGCCCAATGTGCCGGGCCCCGAGGCGTTCGAGAAGAAGAGTCCCGCAGGCAAGGGCGGGGCGGGTAAAGGGGCTGCCAGCAAAGGGGGGGCAGGTAAAAGCGCGCCCGGCAAGGGGGGCAAACCCGCCCCGGGCAAACCGCGGCCAGGGCAGGGCGGGCGCCAGAAGAAGGGGCGCTGAGCGCCAGGCCTTCCCACACCCTGATGAACAACACCGGCCAAGGCCGGTGTTGTGCTTTCTGGCCCCCAAGGCCGGTGCTCGCCGGATCAGGCAGGCTTGTGGCCTGCCGTCTGCACAGCCATGGCGTGCTCCGGGGGCAGGCCCATGGCCCTTGGGTAGTGGCGCGGGTTGAGACGCACCACCAGCAGGCTCATCAGGACCAGGGCGCCGAGCTGCCACTGCCAGGCGGCGGCGAAGTCACCGCTTGCATGGTGCAGGCGGGCCGCCACCCAGGGGCCGGTAGCCGCCACCATAAAGCCGACCCCCTGCATCAGGGCACAGAGGGCGCCCGCCCGGCGCGGGTCGGGCAGGTGATCCAGCGCAATCACCATGATGAGGGAGAAGCTTCCCCCAAGCCCGGCGCCGCACAGCAAGCACCAGAGCAGGGGGGCTGTCTGGGGAGCGAGCCAGAGGCCGCCAAAGCCCGCCAGCTGCATGGCGATGGCCAGCGCCATCCAGGGGCGGCGGTCCAGCCGACCGGCTGCCAGCAGGGGCAGGCCAAGGCCGCTCGCGGTCTGGGCCAGGGCGAGCCAGGCCATCAGCTCGCCCCCTTGCTGGGCGCTCCAGCCTGCCGCCATGTAGGCCGGGGCCAGCCAGGCCACGACGATGCCGTAGCCGCTGTTGATGATGCCAAAGCAGGCGATGAGCAGCCAGGTGCGGGGCAGGGGGAGCAGCCGCTGCTCCCCGGTGGGGACGGGCGTGCTGGCCGGGGCAGGCAGGGGCACCCGCCAGGCCAGCCAGCCGAGGGCCAGCAGCACCGGCAGGCCCCAGAGCGCCAGCGCCCGAGACCAGTCCAGATACTCGGCAAGGCGCGGGGTGAGCACGGCCCCGAGCGCCCCGCCCCCCATCATGCAGGCGGAGAAGATCCCCATCACCAGGGGCACCTTTTGGGCGAACCCCTCCTTGATGAGGCCGGGCAGCACCCCTTGCACCAGGGCCGAGCCCAGCCCGCACAGGGCGGCGCTGGCGATGAGCAGGGCGCCGCTCGCCAGGTCGACGCGCAGGGCGCTGCCAAGGGCGAGCAGCAGCAGGGCCGTCCCGAGCAGGGGGCGCGGGCCCGTGCGACCCAGGAGCGCCGGGGTGAGCAGCACGCCGACCCCGATAAGCCAGAGGGGCAGCAGGGTGACCCAGGCCAGGGTATCCACCCCGAGGGCCAGCCTCGCGTCGATGCGAGGGGCCAGGGGGCCGATGGCGGTGAGGAAGGGGCGCAGGTTGAGGGCGATGAGGATCACCAGCACCAGCAAGGCGCCGCTGCCCGGGGGGAGGCGGCGTTTATGCATGGGGCAGGGGACCGTAGAGGGTGTCGGCCGCGATGGGGCTCGCCAGCTTGATGAGGGGCAGGGGCGGCGGACTCAGCGGCAGTCGCAGCGCTGCGTAGGCGGCGCGGCTGTCATAGCCGAAGGGGGCGGCATCGTCGTTGTCAAAGGCGTAGTAGACCGCCTGGATGCCGTTCATCACCAGGGCTGACAGGCACATGGGGCAGGGGTGCCCGCTGGCATAGACGATGGCCCCGGCCAGCGGCCCCTGGCGACTCCCTTCCCGCAGCGCTTCCAGCTCCGCGTGACGGGTGGGGTCCCCCGCCTCCAGCATGCGGTTGACGGCGCTCGCCACCAGCCGGTTCTCCCTCACCAGCAGGGCGGCGAAGGGGCGCCCCCCTTGCTGGCGATGGGTCAGGGCCAGGTGCAGGGCCTGCTCCAGCCACTCCTGATGGCTGGGGGCCGAGGCGGCGGCGAGGGAGTTGAGGAGGCTGGCACCGGACTGGGAAGGGGGTGGCATGGTCATATCCTGGCAAAGAAGGGGGAGGACAGCAGCCTAGAGGGTCGCCGCATCATTTGGAAATTAAATGATAAAATGACTTCCAGTGGTTTTATAAATGGAGATTGCCCATGGAGCGCCCCCTGCTGGACCCCCAATTGCTGCAGAGCTTCGTCGCCATCGTCGAAACCGGCAGCTTTACCCGCGCCGCCGAGCGTATCCACCTCACCCAGTCCACCCTGAGCCAGCAGATGCGCCGCCTGGAGCAGCAGCTGGGTTGCACCCTGCTCGACCGATCCGGCCGCCAGGTGGTGACCACGGCCCAGGGGGAGACCCTGCTCGGGCTGGCGTGCCGCATCCTGGGGTTGCTGGCCCGGGCGGGGGAGCGGGTGAGCGAGGCGAGCCACCCCCTGCGCCTCGGGGTGCCGGAGGATTTTGCCGCAGGGGCCATGACCCCGGTGCTGGCCGCCTTCGCCCGCGCGCACCCGCAGGTGCGGCTGGAGGTGCAAAGCGATCTCAGCCATGCCCTGTGGCAGGCATTCGAAGGGGGAGAGCTGGATCTGGCCCTCATCAAGCAGGGACGCGGCCAGGGGGAGCCCATCGCCCGCTGGCGCGAGCCCCTGGCCTGGGTTGACAGCCGGGAGTGGCCCGCCGCCGGGCGCGATCCTCTGCCTCTGGTGGTGTTTCCAAGCGAGGGGCTCTACCGGCGCCAGATGACCGACGTCCTGGATGCCGAGGGGATCCCCTGGCGCATCGCCTACGTGAGCGGCAGTCTCGCCAGCCTGCAAGGGGCGGTGAGCGCGGGGATCGGGGTCAGCCTGCTGCCGGCGCGCCTGTTGCAACCGGATCAGGTGGTGCTGGCTCACTGGCCAGCGGTGCGCTCGGTGGAGCTGGCTCTGCACCAGGGGCCGGGCACGAGCGAGCCCCTCGCCCGGCTGGGGGAGGCGCTGATCGCGCTCTGTGACGAGGTGATGGGGCCGAGGTAGCCCGGGCGGTCAGGGGTCAGGCCAGGGCCTGTTTCGGCACCACGGCGAGCCAGATTTCCACTTCGCCGCTGCCGGTGGCGGCGTCAAAGCGGGCGCCGTAGCGCTCGAAATCCGGCTGCTGGGCAGATTGATAGTCCGATTGCGCGAGCCACGCCAGGGCCTGGCGCCAGGTGTGCGGCAGGGTCGTGACATGCCCCTGATGCAAGAAGATGGCGTAGGTCTGGGGGGCGATGCGCATGCGGCCAAGCCCGGGAGGCAGCACCTCCAGGGCGGCGACCTCCACCCCGCAGAGGTATTCGCAGTGGGTGTCGGTGGCGGCGCAGATGACGCCATAGGCGTGCTCCCCGAGCTGCCCCGGCAGGGGAAGCAGGGCGCTGAGGTCGCGCCACTGGCCGGCGAAGTCCCCCTGCTCGAAGGGGTGGTGACGGCGCAGCCCCCCGAGGAGCATGGCGCGGCCTTGTTCGATGCGAATGGGGGCTGACATGGTGCCTCCTGCGGGGGTGCTCAGGCCTCCCGACCTTCCTCGAGCTTGCGCTCATAATCCCGGCGAACGATGGCGAGTGCCGCCAGGGCCAGCGCGGGGGCGATGTGGTTGGTTTCCAGCAGTTCAATTAGATCCACCGCGAGCTGGACCTCGGGGGGGGCATTTTCCAAGGACATCTTGGGTTCTCAAGGGCAAGGGTGGTCGCCATTATAGCGCCCGGCGGCGCGAAGACACGCCCCGGCTGCCCGGGGCGGGACGGGTCACATGTGCTGGCGCATCTCCTTGTCCAGCTCCTCGCGCAGGGCCATCAGCTTTTTGGCGTACTGCTGCAACTGCAGATCGCTCTCGCTCACCGGCTGCCACTGGGGCACCGGAGTGGGTTTGCCATGCTCGTCCATGGCCACGAAGATGATGATGCAGTGGGTGGTCTTGCGCCGCTCCGGGTCGGTGGGGTGGCGGCTGTAGACATCCACCGCCAGGTGCATGCTGGTGGTGCCGGTGTGGATCACCTTGGCGTGTACCTCCACCAGCTGGCCTATCTGGATGGGGCGCAAGAAGCGGATGCCCCCCACATAGACGGTGACGGCATAGCCGCCACACCAGCCGGCGGCGCAGGCGTAGCCGGCCTGGTCAATCCACTTCATCACCATGCCGCCATGGACTTTGCCGCCAAAGTTGACATCGGCGGGTTCGGCGAGAAATTGCAGGGTCAGTTCACGGGCGCTCATGGTACTTCCTTATGTCGAGACAAGGGGGGACTCCTTGGCTGTCCCCCGGGGACAATAGCAGCGGTCGGGGCCGACACTGATCCAACCAGCGCCTCTTCTTGTCTGCGCCGTCATTCACCTTGAGTTCAGCGCAGGCGGCCCAGCATGACTCATCACGCGAGGGAGGAGGCCCCATGAAACAGATGCTGGAGCAATTGATGGGAGCTGGCAAGGGCTGGCTCAACGACGGTGGTGACACGCGCAAGGCCCAGATGAAGGGCATGGCGCAGGGGGGATTGGCCGCCGGGGCCATGGCGCTGCTGCTTGGCAACAAGAAGATGCGCAAATATGGCACCAAGGTGGCGGCGGTGGGGGGGGCGGCAGCCCTCGGGGGGCTGGCCTACAAGCTCTATCAGGACTGGCAGACCCAGCAGTCCACCCCGGCCCAGCCGACCCAGCCCCTGGACACCCTGGAGGGCAAGGCCCTGGATGCCCGCGCCAACCTGCTGGTGCGCGCCATGGTGGCGGCGGCCCGGGCCGACGGCCACATCGATGCCGCCGAGCGCCAGAAGATCCAGGAGTACCTGACCGAACAGGGGGAACGGGATGCGGCCCGCTGGATTGACGCCGAGCTCTCCCGCCCCCTCGACCCCCATGTCCTGGCGCGAGAAGTGACCGACATGGAGCTGGCGACCGAGGTCTACCTCGCCTCCCTGCTCACCATCGAGGTGGATCACTTCATGGAGCGCGGCTATCTGGACGAGCTGGCGCGGGCCTTGAAGCTGGATGACAACCTCAAGGGGAGCATAGAGCGCCAGGTGGCCCAGCTGGGGGCGCCGGGTTGATCCCGCATTGCCATCAGGATTGTCCACAAGGCCCCGTCATGAGGCCTTGTCGTTGCCGGGGGGCTGTTGATTGCCGTGACGAGCCGATAAGATGCGGGTTCCAAAGGGTGACCGCCGAGCCTCTTTCCTCGCTGGCGACCCTCACTGCAAGGAGCATCAGGTGGACATTCGCAAGGCAACTGAACAGGATATCGACGCTATTTTGGCCCTGAACCGGCAGATAGGTCAGCTCCACTTCGAGCAGGTGCCCGAGGTGTTCTGCCCCCCGTCCCTGGAGGACAGGGCCTTCTTGCTCGGCGCCATTGCCGACGAGGCGCGTCTTTTCTGCGTGGCGGTGGTGGCGGGAGAGGTGGCGGGCTTTCTCACCGCCCGCATCGACCTCAACGAGAGCGTCCCCTTTCTCAGCAAGCTGCCCGTCTGCCGCATCACGACCGTGGTGGTGGATGAGGGGCAGCGCTCCCGGGGCATCGGCCGGGCGCTGATCGCCCACGGGGACCAGTGGGGCAAGGCACGGGGCGCAAGCCAGTTGCGCCTGGAGGTGATGGCTTTCAACGAGCGGGCCAGGGCCCTCTACGAGCAACTGGGCTTCAAGGCCCAGTCACAGACCATGGCCAGGTAAGGCGCATTCGCTTGCAAAAGGGCCCGTTACGGGCCCTTGTCGTGTGAGGCGTCAGGGGGGCTCTGCCAGGTTTCCCGTTGCCGGGCGATGAGACCCGCAAGCCGGTTGAGCGCCGCGTCCAGCTGCGGGCTCCAGGGATGGGAGCTGTTGAGGCGCAGGCAGTGGTTGTGCTGGCCCTGGCTGGAGAAGAGGGCCCCGGGGGCGATGGAGACCCCCTGTTCGATGGCGCTGGCATAGAGCGCCCGGCCATCGAGGCGGGCGTCAAATTCGAGCCAGAGAAAGTAGCCCCCGTCCGGGGAGGAGATGCGCGCCTCGGGGAAGAGGCGCATCAGGGCTGCCCGCATCTGCTGCTGGCGCTGGGCCAGGGTGTGGCGCAGGCGGCGAAAGTGGGCGTCCACCCCGCCCTGGCGCAGCATGTCGGCCAGCGCCAGCTGACTGGGCACATTGGTCGAGAGCGTCGACATCAGTTGCAGCCGCTGGATGCGCTCGGCGTGGCGCTTCGCCACCACCCAGCCGACCCGAAAGCCCGGCGCCAGACACTTGGTCCAGGAGCCGCACAGCAGGCTCTCTCCCCGCGCATCCCAATGGGTGATGGGCCTTGGCCGCTCGCGCCCGACATAGAGCTCCGCGTAGACGTCATCCTCCACCAGGGGGACCTGATGGCGGTTGAGCAGCCCCATCAGCGCCTGCTTGTGCTCATCCGGCATGGTGTGGCCGAGGGGGTGCTGCACATTGCCCATCAGCCAGCACGCCTTGACGGGGCGCTGGGCGAGGGCCTCCTCCAGCAGGGCGAGATCGATGCCCACCCCGGGGATCACCGGGATCTCCACCACCTTGAGCTTGAGCCGCTCGATGGCCTGCAGGGCGCCGTAGAAGGTGGGGGACTCCACCACCACCCAGTCGCCGGGCTCGGTCAGCACCTGAAGACTGAGGGAAAGCGCCTCCATGGCCCCCGTGGTGATGATGATCTGCTGGGGATCCACCGCCATCCCCTCGCCGGCGTAGCGCCGGGCGATGGCGCGGCGCAGCGCCTCGTTGCCGGGGGGCAGATCTGCCACCGTGCTGAAGGGGTCTAGGCGGCGCATGCAACTGCCGAGGGCCCGACCGAGTTGGGGGTGGGGGAAGAGGGTCGGGTCCGCCACCGCCATGCCAAGGGGCACCAGCTCCCGTGACTTGCTCGCCTGCAGCACCTCGAACACCAGATCGTTGATGTCCACCGAGCCGCTGTAGCGGGCCTGCTGGGGCTGGCTCTCCCGCCGGGCCGTGCTCGCGGCCTTGACGTAGTAGCCGGACTGGGGCCGCGCCAGGATGAGGCCCCGGCTTTCGAGCAACTGATAGGCCTGGAGCACCGTCATGGGGCTGAGGCCATGGGTCTTGCAGCTCTGACGAATGGAGGGGATGCGCTCCCCCGGCTGCCAGAGCCCGCTCGTGATCTGCTGTTGCAGCTGGTCTGCCAACTGGCCGTAGCGGGACATGGTGGGCCCAAACTGTTATAGGTGTTTTTCACTATAACTGCATCTGTTATAGGTGTCATGGACCATGGTGTACTTGGCGGGCGAAAACCTGTCCGTTAAATGCAACATAGAGAGTCATGCATGATAAGCCTGGATGATGTGGTCAGCCTCTCCCGAATACAGTTCGGGGCGACGGCGATGTTCCACTTTCTGTTTGTGCCCCTCACCCTGGGGCTGTCCTGGATCCTGGTGATCGCCGAGTCGGCCTACGTGATGACCGGCAAGGTGATCTACAAGGACATCACCCGTTTCTGGGGCAAGCTGTTTGGCATCAACTTCGTGATGGGGGTGACTACCGGGATCACCCTGGAGTTCCAGTTCGGGACCAACTGGGCCTATTACTCCCACTACGTCGGCGATATCTTCGGCACGCCGCTGGCGGTGGAGGGGCTGATGGCCTTCTTCCTCGAGTCTACATTGGTGGGCCTTTTCTTCTTCGGCTGGGACAAGCTCTCCCGCGGTCAGCACCTGCTGGTGACCATGCTGGTGGCGCTCGGCTCCAACCTCTCCGCCCTCTGGATCCTCATCGCCAACGGCTGGATGCAAAACCCGGTCGGCGCCGAGTTCAACCCCATGACCATGCGCATGGAGCTGGTGGACGTGGCCGCGGTCATCTTCAACCCGGTGGCCCAGGTCAAGTTCGTCCACACGGTGGCGGCAGGCTATGTGGCGGCCTCCCTGTTCGTGATGGGGGTGAGCAGCTGGTATCTGCTGCGCGGCATGGAGGTGCGCTTCGCCCTGCGATCCTTTGCCATCGCCTCGGGCTTTGGCCTCGCGGCCATCCTCTCTGTCATCGTGCTCGGGGACGAGTCGGGCTATCGCTCGGGGGAGGTGCAGAAGGTCAAGCTCGCCGCCATCGAGGCGGAGTGGGAGACGGAGCCCGCCCCGGCTTCTTTCACCCTGTTCGGCCTGCCGGATCAGCGTGCCGAGACCACCCACGCGGCCATCAAGATACCCTATCTGATGGGCATCATCGCCACCCGCTCCCTGGATGAGCAGGTGACGGGCCTCAAAGATCTGAAAGCGCAGCACGAGGCGCGCATTCGCAGCGGCATGCTGGCCCACGAGGCGCTCGAAGCGATGCGGGCAGATGGCAGCAACCAGGCGGCCCGCGCCACCTTCGAGCGCCACCGCAGCGATCTGGGCTACGGCCTCTTGCTCACCCCCTATGCCAAGGAGATTGGCAAGGCGGACGAGGGGGCCATCGCCAAGGCGGTGGAGGACTCCATCCCCCAAGTGGCGCCGCTGTTCTGGAGCTTTCGCCTGATGGTGGGCATCGGCGTGGCGTTGCTGGCGCTCTTTGCCACCGCCTTCCTGCAACTGTGCCGGGGCAGGCTGGTGCAATCCCCGCGGCTGCTCAGGGCCCTGCTCTGGTCTATTCCGCTACCCTGGATTGCCATCGAGGCGGGCTGGTTCGTGGCGGAGTTCGGTCGCCAGCCCTGGACCATCAGCGACGTGCTGCCGGTGTCGGCCTCCGTCTCCCTGCTGCAACCGGGGCAGCTCTGGTTCAGCCTCATCGCCATCTTCCTCATCTACAGCAGCCTGCTGGTGGTGGAGTTGTTCTTGTTGCGTCATCTGATCCGCAAAGGGCCTGCCAGCCTGCAGACGGGTCGTTATCAAGGTGAAGTGTTGCAAAACGGGAGTCCTGCCTGATGGATTACGAAACCCTGAAAGTGATCTGGTGGGGGCTGGTGATCTTCCTGCTGGTCGGCTTCGTGGTGATGGATGGCTTCGATCTCGGGGTCGGCATGCTGCTGCCCGTAGTCGGCAAGACGGATGACGAGCGGCGGGTGCTGCTCAACAGCGTAGGGCCGGTGTGGGAGGGCAACCAGGTGTGGCTCATCGCCGGTGCCGGCACCCTGTTTGCCGCCTGGCCCCTGGTCTATGCCGCCGCCTTCTCGGCGCTTTACGTGCCCTTCATGTTCCTGCTGTTCGGCCTCTTTTTGCGCCCGGTGGGCTTTGACTATCGCAGCAAGCTGCCGGACCCGGTCTGGCGCCGCTGGTGGGACCGCGCCCTGGTGGTGGGTGGTCTGCTGCCGACCCTGGTGTTTGGTGCCACCCTTGGCCTGGTGCTGCAAGGGCTGCCGTTTCGCTTCGATGCGGCCCTTCGCATCCACTATGGCGCCTTTGCGTTCCACTGGCCGCTGCTGTTGACCGCCATGGGGACGGCGCTGGCGCTGCTCTTGCTGCACGGTGCCAGCTTCCTGCAGTGCAAGACCCAGGGGGCCATAGCAGCGCGCAGCGCCCGCCTCGCCCTCTGGCTCGGCCCCCTGGCGAGCGCCCTCTTTGCCCTTGGCGGCGTCTGGCTTGGGGAGATGGCGGGGTATCGCATCACGGCCATCGGCGATCTCAACGGCGCCCTCACTCCGCTGATGAAAGAGGTGGTGGCGGTGCCGGCGGGCTGGCTTGGCAACTTTGTCGCCCATCCGGTGCTCTGGGCCGTGCCTGTGCTCGGGCTCCTGCTGCCCCTGGTGTGCGCGCTGGCAAGCCGCCTCGGCAAGCCCGGGCTGGCGCTCGTTGCCAGCGGCGGTGCCTGCGCCGCCATGATGCTGACCGTGGCCATCGCGCTCTTCCCCTTCGTGCTGCCCTCGTCCCTGGATCCGGCCAGCAGCCTGACCCTGTGGGACAGCACCTCCAGCGAGCGCACCCTGCTTATCATGCTGGGGATTGTCGGGGTACTGATGCCGGTCAACATCGGCTACACCCTCTGGGTATACCGGGTGGTGCGCGGCAGGGTCAGCGCCGAACAGGTGCGCCAGCACGGCCACAGCCTCTACTAATCCGCTTCAACACAAGGATCAACGCGATATGTGGTATTTCACCTGGTTGCTGGGGCTGGGGTTCGCCCTGCTCTGCGGGCTGGTCAACCTGCTCTGGCTGGAGGCGCGCTGGGCTGCCGATGAGGAGCTCAAGGAGCCCTGAGCCTCGCATCTTGCCCATGAAAAAAGGCCGACACAGGGTGTCGGCCTTTTGCTTGCCCGGGGTCAGGCAAGGGCGGCGCGCCGCTCGCCCGCTTCGCTGACATGGGTGAGGCCGTAGGCCAGCAGCACGATGAGGGCACCAATCCAGGGGGTGTGCATCAGGCCGAGGTGCTCCACCACGAAACCGCCGACCACGGAGCCCAGCGCAATGCCGACGTTGAAGGCGGCGATGTTGAGACCTGAGGCCACATCCACGGCATTGGGGGTGTGGCGCTCGGCCTGTTTCACCACCAGTACCTGAAGACCCGGCACGTTGCCAAAGGCGAAGGCGCCCCACACCAGCACGGTCAGTACCGCCAGCACCGGGTGCGGCGCGGTGAAGGTGAGCACCAGCAGCACCAGGGCGAGCCCGGCAAACAGCAGCTTGAGGGCGGGCAATGGGCCCATCCGGTCGGCCAGCTTGCCGCCCCAGATATTGCCGACGGCGACCGAGACCCCGTACACCAGCAGAATGAGGCTCACCGCGCCGGCGCTAAAGCCGTTCACCTGTTGCAGGATGGGGGCGAGGAAGGTAAACGCCGTGAAGGCACCGCCATAACCGAGCGCCGTCTTGGCGTAGACCAGCAGCAAGGGCTTCTTGGTGAGCACCGAGAGCTGCTCGCGAACACTGGAGGAGGCCCCCTTCGGCAGGTTCCCCGGTACCAGCAGCAGGCTGCCCACCATGGCGACGAGACCGAGCAGGCTCACCACCAGGAAGGTTTCGCGCCAGCCGAAGACCTGACCAATCCAGGTGCCAAGCGGGACGCCGGTTACCAGGGCGACCGTGAGGCCGCTGAACATGATGGCGATGGCGCTGGCCGCCTTCTCTTTGGCCACGAGACCCGTGGCGATGGTGCTGCCTACCGAGAAGAAGACCCCATGGGCCAGCCCGGTGAGGATGCGGGCCACAATCAGGCTCTCGTACCCGGGGGCCTGCCAGGCCAGCAGGTTGCCGACGGTGAAGAGGGCCATCAGCCCCACCAGCAGCCACTTGCGCGGCAGCTTGCCGGTGAGCGCCGTGAGCACGGGGGCGCCGATGGCGACGCCGAGGGCATAGAGGCTGACCAGCAGGCCCGCCGAGGGGAGCGAGACATTGAGCTGCTCGGCGATGGTAGGGATGAGCCCCACGATCACGAATTCGGTGGTGCCTATGGCAAAGGCACTTAAGGTGAGGGCAAATAACGCCAGTGGCATAACAACTCCTTGGATTGGGACTCCCGACGGGAGAATGGCGCCAGTATGCCGAGGGTGTTTGTTGGTAAAAATGACGACAACGTCAAATTACTTTTGCCAAATCAGCAGCAATGGGGCCGTGAAATGGGGTGTTGGGAGTGGTCGAGGCAACTGTGGCAAGAGCGGCCGTAGCGCGCGAGGTGGGTGCAGAGACAACGCGCACGGCGGCAACCCGTGCAGAGCGAGCCGGGACAGAGAGAAAAGAGGAAAGAGAAATGAGGTAAGAGGTAAAGGATTGAGGGAAGGTGTTGGAGGAGGACTCGGGCGGTGGTGACGCGCGGTATTGGGGACAAAAAAGCGGGAGGCACTGGGCCTCCCGCTGGTGTTCTCGTCGACGGTGTCGGGTTTTCTTTGCTCCCTTCTCCCCTTGCGGGAGAAGGGCTGGGGATGAGGGGGATCAATCCCAATCCGGCGCAAAGTCCGGGTTGGCGCAGCGCTCACCGCGATCCAGGGTGGCGATGGCGGCCATCTCATCGCGACTGAGTTGCACCTTCAGCGCGGCCAGGTTGGCGGCAAGATTCTCCCGCCTGGTGGAGCTTGGGATCACCGTCATGCCCTGGGCCAGCAGCCAGGCCAGCGACACCTGGGCCGCCGAGACGCCGTGGCGCTTGCCGATCTCCATCAGCAGCGGCTCGGTGAGCACCTTGCCATAGGCGAGCGGCATGTAGGCGGTGATGGCGATGCCGTGGGCCTGGCAGAATTCGACCACCTTGCGGTTTTGCAGCAGGGGGTGGATCTCCACCTGCTGGTGGGCGATGGCGCCCGGCCCCAGGATCTCGACCGCCTGTTTAAGCTGGGCCACGGTGAAGTTGGAGACCCCGATCTCCCGGGTCAGGCCCCGGGCTTTGGCCTCGGCGAGCTGCTCCAGATAGACCGCCATCGGCACCTCATCCAGGGGGGAGGGCCAGTGAATGAGCGCCAGATCCAGATAGTCGGTGCCGAGTTTTTCCAGGCTCACTTCCAGGCTCGGGATCACCTTGCCCGGACCGAACTCGCTGGTCCACACCTTGGTGGTCAGGTAGATATCCTGGCGGGGCACGCCACTCTCGCTCATCAACTGGCCGACTTCGGCCTCGTTGTCATAGATCTGGGCGGTATCGATATGGCGGTAGCCAAGTTCCAGCCCCTGGAGCAGGGAGTCGCGAAGGGGCTGATCTTTCAGGCGGAAGGTTCCAAGACCCAGGTTGGGCATCTTCATCATGTTGTTCCTCAAATAGGTGGCAAAAGGGCGCTCAGCGGCGCGGCAAATCAGGCCTCCAGCGGCTGATAGCGGCGAATGGTGCTGCCGGCGAACCAGGGCTCGGCCCTGGCGACAAATTCGGTAAAGTGGGGCTGGCCCTGATGGGCGCGGAGGGCGGCCTCGCTCTCCCACACCTCGTAGAGCATCCAGCTATGAGGATTATCCAAATCCTGATGCAGCTGGTAGCGCAGGCAGCCAGCCTCCTGCAAGGTGGCGGCGATCAAGGGATCCAGGGCGGCGCGAAACTGGGTGGCGAATTCGGGTTTGGCGTCAAGCTGGGCAATCACAATCACGGGTGATGACATCGGAACCTCCTTGCAAAAACGAAGGGTCAGTATGCCCACCACGACTTGTCCGAAACAGGGCCGCTGTCGCAAAACACTATTGAGATAAGAGCAGCAATAGAGTTATAAGAAATATATCAATATAAAGAAGTCTATTTGGTGATTTTGTGATTTATTTAATGCGTCATGTCTATTTCAATTGTTGGGTCAACTTTTATATTGTGAACTTTAATAACATCAATGCTGGTTTTATTGCCAGATGTAATAAGGAGGTCTAGAGTTATCAATATCTGTTTCTTAGCGTGTTCAGCTTTTAGTCGCTCATATAAGGCTGAGTCGGTTTCAATAAAGCAAGAATAATCTTTCCCATCAATGTCAAGTCTTAAATAAACACGGCCTTTTTCATGATCTATGGGCCAGCTATATTTTTCAATGTATGCAGGTAGATCGACATACTTATGTATGTTGCTGTTCTCTAGGAGGCTCTTTAATTCAATTATTTTTTCTTTGTGACGTAAATTGAAGGAGATGACATCAGGGACACTTTCAAGTTTTCTCTCTTTAAATGACCAGTCGAAATAGAACTCTAGCTTTTCTGAGTCCTTTGAAAATAGACCTAAGAAGTTATTGCAAAAAGATGTGTTTACACCGAGACTTAACAGTGTTGCTGGTGATATATATTCAGTGGAAATTATTTTTCTAGAGATCTTGTCCAGCATGATTGCTAGGTTTGAGTTCATGTATCTCCCGAGAGATACTGCTGATTCAGGATCGATATTAACTTCATTTTCTTGAGTGTTTACTAATTCAAATTCGACTGAGTATATGAATGAGCCTGCCTGAGGGGCTAACATATTAACACCTGAAAGGTATTTTTTTACAACCTCTCTTTTTCCTTTGGTTTTTATATTTTTATTAGCAGAGAGCTTAATTATTTCATATAAGCCAGTTAGTGCGGTAAGTCCCTCATCAAAATTTATTTTTCCATGTTCTATTTTTTGGCCTGATGTCCTTACCTGTAAAAAGTCATAATTACTGTTAATTAATTTATGTGTGAGTCGTTCTGGTCGGATGCAGAGAGCGCTTGCAATCTGATTAATCGCATCGGTGAGTAAACTTAATGACTGTTCATGGTTAACTAAGTTTTTATTTGGTAGCATAACTTCAAAGTCGTAATTACTGTCATGCCAAATGCTAAATCTATTTTTGATTGTTGTTTTTTCTTGAGCGCCACTTAGTTGAAGATAACTTACGATTGAGGATAAAATAGCTTCATTATAAGTCATGCTTCCTCCTCCATCTCAAGGTTGTATATCATTAGGCCGTCGCTTGCAAGCTCCATCATCCATAATATGGATGTACTATCAAAGCGCTGTTTTAATGGTATTCTAATTGTTTTTGAATCACTTTCAATTGGTTCTCTACCATAAAGGCTATACCAATATGATGCATGCTTTATGAGCATGCCATTATTGTTTTCCTCAAGCCACTCATCATGGGTTTTTGGGGCGTAATGTACAACTAAAATTAAAGGTAGTGGCGAGGGACCAACTAAGTAATTGTAGTTTTTCTTTTCTAGTTGAAAAACAAGCTCATTTTTTTTGGAGTCGATACAACTTGATTGAGCAGTGCATTTCAATTGTGCTTCAATTTTAGGTTCACGATATAAACCATCAAATCCCTTACCTCTAATTGTGATATCTATACCATCATTGTCAATTTTTGGCTCATTATGGTTTAGACCTGTAGCCGCAAGCAGAGCCTGAACATAGGCAAGGCTCAAGCTCTCTTTTGAGTGAGATAGGGCGGTACCACCAGCCCCTCGTTTAATGTTGATAGCCAAATTTAAATCCGATTTATAATTTTGTTTATATTGTTTTATAAAGCTTTAGTTGGTCTTGGTTTTACATCGCAAAAATATAGATAAAGTTGTTATCATAGTGATGGGAAAAGATGTTGTTAAAATTAGAGGTAAACCGCATTTGAACTTTGGTTGTTCATTCTTAATGAACGGTGTAATTAACATTTAATTAAGTCTAGCAATAGAACGCTACCGCCCCTGAATGACGCTTCCAGTGTGCTGCTCAGTTCGGTGATAGATGGTGCACTTAGTAACGATATCTGGCACCGAACGCCATGATAATCCATTTGGCCCTCATTTTGGCAACAGCAAGATCACAAAATAGATGATTTTTCAGTAGTTTTTGAAACGACGTGAATAGGCAACTGCTAGCTTTGAGAATGAGTGGGGCTGAGATGATGGTTGTTATCAACCCCTTGCCATCAGGCATTGGCCGGTTCGGACCAGACCGCAAATTCATTGCCGCTGGGCTCGACAAAGTGAAAGCGGCGGCCACCTGGAAAGTCGAACAGGGGGCGCACTATGGTGCCGCCATGCTGGCTCACCTTGCCCTGGGTCGCCTCGATATCGGCGCTGTAGAACACCAGGAGCGCCCCGCCCTGAGCACTCTGGCTGCACAGTTCGGTGCGGTAGAAGCCGCCATCCAGCCCTTCCCCTTCGAAGGCGCAATAATCGGGGCCGTAGTCGGCAAACTGCCAGCCAAAGGCGGCGGTGAAGAAGGCTTTGGTGGCGGCAAGATCCCTGGCCGCAAATTCCACATAGTTCAGTTTTTCATGGGCCCTGGTCATGGGCTCTCCTTGTCGGTGATTATTTCGGTTGCCAGCGCTTTTGCGTGGGGCTTATGGAGTGGGGCAAGGCGTCCCAGGGGGTCAGCTTGAGCTGCTTGCGCCGAAACCAGAACCAGGCCCCCATCAGCAGACCGAGCCCGATGCCAAACAGCAGGCTCTGGCGCAGGGCAAACCCCGGGCTCACCTCATCCTGCCAGCCGAGGCACCACATCAACACCCCCCAGATAGCGCCGATGGGGAGTCCCAGGGCAAGAACGTTGATCATAAAGCGTTCGTAGTGGGGCGGCCTGATGGTGAACCCCGCCTTTCGCAGCAGCCAGATGATCGGCGGGTTGTAGTTGAGCGTTTGCACGCCCTTCTCGGCCAGCTCCCGATGGGCGGCGGCCAGCCTGTTGTCGAATGTCATGGATCGTCCCTGTCATAGTGTGGCGCCATACGGTGCCGGTTGGCGGCATTGTACTGGCAAGGGCGCAGATAAAACAGGTGGTGCGTCACGATACGAAGCGACGCCTGTCTTGCCAACTCCCGGCCATTGCACCTATAAAGACCCATTACTCTTGCCAGGATGACAACAATGAAGACCCATTCCGATGAATTGACCCTGTTTGTGGCGGTGGTGGAGGCGGGCAGCTTTCGCCAGGCGGCGGAGAATCTCGGCATGGACAATTCCGTGGTGAGCCGCGGCATCAAGCGCCTCGAAGAGAAGCTCGCCACCGTGCTCCTCAACCGCACCACGAGGCGGGTCAGCCTGACCGAGGAGGGGAGCTGGTTCTATCAGCGGGCGGTGAAGATCCTGACCGAGATGAGCGAGGCGGAAGGGTTGCTGCTGATGCGCCGGGAGCAGCCGGAGGGCATATTGCGGGTGGACGCCGCCACCCCCTTCATCCTGCATAGATTGGTGCCCATCATCGGTGAGTTTCGCCGCCGCTACCCCGCCATCGAGCTGCAACTGCACAGCTCCGAGGGCTTCATCAACCTGATGGAGCGGCGGGTGGACATGGCCATTCGCATCGGCGAGCTGACGGACTCCTCCCTGCGGGCCCTGCCGTTGGGCCGCTCCAGGCTGCGGCTGCTGGCCTCCCCCGACTATCTGAAGGCACGCGGTACCCCGCGCCAGCCGGCTGACTTGCTGGCTGGCCACGAGCTGCTCGGTTTTTTGCACCCCGATCACCTCAATCATTGGCCCCTATTGAGCGAGGAGCAGGGGGACCGATTCGCCATCACCCCGACCCTGCGGGCCAGCAGCGGGGAAACCTTGCGTCAGCTGGCGCTGGCGGGGCAGGGGATCGTCTGCCTGTCGGACTTCATGACGGGGGATGACAGGGCGAGCGGGGCGCTGGTGGAGGTGCTGGCCCGCAGCAACAGCGGTGCCTCGCGCCCCATCCATGCGGTCTTCTACTCCGATGCCCAGCGCGACATCCGGCTGCGGGTCTGGCTCGATTTCCTGAAAGAGCAGCTCGGCGCTGAGGCGTTGTAGAGGGCATGTCGACAGTTCCAACCCCCTCCACGAGGGGGAGGGGTCATTTTCTCCCACCCCTTGGCAAGGGGAGGGCTGGGGTCGGGGGCGGTCAGAACAGTCGTGCTCGCCAATAAAAAGAGGCCGACATCGCTGTCGGCCTCTTTGCTTTTTTCATCTCAAGGACGCGTCGGTTACCCCATCACTCCTCTTCGGCCCAGCGGCGTGAACGTTCCACCGCCTTCTTCCAGCCGCTGTAGCGCTTGGCGCGATCGTCGCGGTCCATCTGCGGGATGAACTCGCGGTCCACGCTGAACTTGTCTTCCAGCTCTTCGGAGCTCTTCCAGAAGCCCACGGCGAGGCCGGCCAGGAAGGCGGCGCCCATCGCGGTGGTCTCGATGCGGGTCGGACGCACCACAGGGGTGTGCATCATGTCAGCCTGGAACTGCATCAGGAAGTCGTTGGCCACGGCGCCGCCGTCCACCTTCAGGGCTGCCAGCTTGATGCCGGAGTCCTGCTGCATGGCATCCAGCACGTCGCGGCTCTGGTAGGCGATGGATTCGAGCGCGGCACGGATGATGTGGTTGCGGTTGGCGCCACGGGTCAGGCCGACCATGGTGCCGCGAGCATACGGATCCCAGTAGGGGGCGCCCAGGCCCACGAAGGCCGGTACCAGGTAGACGCCGTTGGTGTCGCCTACCTTGCTCGCGAAGTAGTCGGTATCGCGGGCATCGTGGATGATCTTGAGCTCATCGCGCAGCCACTGGATGGTGGCGCCACCCATGAAGACCGCCCCTTCCAGTGCGTAGTTCACTTCCCCTTTCGGGCCGATGGCGACCGTGGTCAGCAGGCCGTTGCTGGAACGAACCGGCTCGGTGCCGGTGTTCATCAGCATGAAGCAGCCGGTACCGTAGGTGTTCTTGGCCATCCCTTTTTCGAAGCAGAGCTGGCCGAACAGGGCGGACTGCTGGTCACCGGCGATACCGGCGATGGGGATGCGGGCGCCGCCGCCACGGGTGGTGTAGCCATAGACCTCGGAGGAGGGTTTGACTTGCGGCAGCATGGAGGCGGGGATGCCCAGCTCGTCCAGCATGCGCTCATCCCACTTCAGGTCGCGGATGTTGTAGAGCATGGTGCGCGAGGCGTTGGTCGGGTCGGTGACGTGCACCTCGCCGTTGGTCATCTTCCACACCAGCCAGGTGTCGATGGTGCCGAACAGCAGCTCGCCGTTCATCGCCTTTTCCCGGGCCCCTTCCACGTTATCCAGGATCCACTTCACCTTGGTGCCGGAGAAGTAGGCGTCCAGCACCAGACCGGTGTTTTCACGCACGTACTCTTCCAGGCCGCGCGCTTTCAGTTCTTCACAGATGGCGGCGGTACGGCGACACTGCCAGACGATGGCGTTGTAGATGGGCTTGCCGGTGGCCTTTTCCCAGACGACGGTGGTTTCACGCTGGTTGGTGATGCCGATGGCGGCGATCTGCTCGCTGTGCAGGCCGCTCTTGGCCAGCACTTCGGTGAAGACGGAGGACTGGGTCGCCCAGATCTCCATGGGGTCGTGCTCGACCCAGCCCGCTTTCGGGTAGTGCTGGGTGAATTCGCGCTGGGAGGTCGCGACGATGTTGGCGTCCTGATCGAAGACAATGGCACGGGAGGAGGTGGTGCCCTGGTCCAGCGCAACGACAAATTTCTTTTCAGCAGACATGATGTTCTCCACGTTTTTATTTTCCACGTTGTTACACGTTGGGGAGGGCCGCT
The DNA here is from genome assembly GCF_040908465.1 of Aeromonas sp. R10-1. Taxonomy (NCBI): domain Bacteria; kingdom Pseudomonadati; phylum Pseudomonadota; class Gammaproteobacteria; order Aeromonadales; family Aeromonadaceae; genus Aeromonas; species Aeromonas sp. R10-1. The sequence goes on along the minus strand of NZ_JBFODT010000007.1, from coordinate 70,809 downwards.
CTCAGGCGGCGGCCTCTTCTTTGTTAGACAGCTTGGAGGCTTCTTCGGTGGCGACGCGGTTGCCCGGGACGCAGGGAGCCAGCACTTTCACATACAGGGCGGTACCGATCTGGGCGCCGACGATGGGACCAAGGATGGGGACCCAGAAGTAGGGGTTGTCACGACCACCGGTCAGGGCCACGTCACCCCAGCCAGCCACGAAGGCGAACAGTTTGGGGCCGAAATCACGGGCCGGGTTCATGGCAAAGCCGGTCAAGGGGCCGAGTGAGGCGCCGATCACCGCGATCAGGATACCGATGAGCAGGGCGGCGGCGAAGCCTTTGGGGGCGCCGTTGTTGTTGTCACCCAGTGCCATGATGCCCAGCATCAGGACGGCGGTGATCACCATCTCGACCGCGAAAGCCTGCATGTTGGAGAGCAGGGCATTGGGGTAGGTTGAGAAGATGCCCGCAGTGCCGAGGCTCTCGACGCTGCCGCGCACCACGTTGTGGGTCAGCTCCCACTGGGTGAACAGGTTGCTGTAGAGGGCGTAGACCAGGGCGGCGGAGGCGAATGCCCCGGCTATCTGGGCGATGATGAAGGGCACCACCTTGCGCTTGTCAAAGCCGCAGAAGGTCATCAGCGCCAGGGTCACGGCAGGGTTGAGGTGGGCACCGGAGATGCCACCGGTGACATAGATGGCGATGGCTACACCCAGGCCCCAGGTAATGGAGATTTCCCATTGCCCGAAGTTGGCGCCAGCCAGCACCAGGGCGGCCACACAGCCGACGCCGAAGAAGATCAGCAGGCCGGTGCCGATAAACTCGGCGAGGCACTCGCCAAGCAGGGTATTGGGTCTTTGTATGCTCATAGTTGTTATTCCTTATATCCACCCACAGTAGGTTTGATGTTCCGTTTTGTTATCTTTCATTCCCATTCATTGCGCCCGAAAACGTTTCTTCTTGTTTTTTGAGCTTGCGCAAACGTTATGCTCGTTTGCGCTCGTTCTTGGACGAGAGAGAAAATAAACCTTCTGCGTCAATTCACCATACCCCCGCCACCGGAAATGTGGGCAAGATCCCATTCATTGCTAAGAAAATGTGACGAAAAGCAACAGTTGTCGGCCATATTACTCCTTAGTGAGTAGCCAAAAGCCACGCCATGCGTGGGCTGACCCTGGATGCGCGTTCACTCACTGCGTCACAATTTTTGTAATAAAACTGCAATAATTTAGCGCTCATCACAGATTAAATGTTCACAAATGAGCACAATAGGCTCGCTTGCGAATCAAGACGCGTCTGATCGCCGGCATGAGCGGGGCGTCCTCAACCGCCCAGAACAACAATAAAAGGAAGCAGAACATGCTTAGTCTCTTCAGGCCTGCACCCCATATCGACCGGCTGCCGGCCGACAAGGTGGATCCCTTCTACAAACGCATGCGTTGGCAGGTGTTCTTCGGGATCTTCTTCGGGTATGCGGGTTACTACCTGGTACGGAAAAACTTCAGTCTGGCGATGCCCTACCTCATCGAGCAGGGCTTCTCCCGCGGGGATCTGGGTCTGGCCCTCTCCGGCGTCTCCATCGCCTACGGTCTCTCCAAATTCCTGATGGGGAACGTGTCGGACAGATCCAACGCGCGCTACTTCCTCTCCGCCGGTCTGCTGCTCTCGGCAGGCATCATGTTCATGATGGGGACCATGCACTGGGCTACCTCCAGCATTGGCATCATGTTCGTGCTCCTGTTCCTTAACGGCTGGGCACAGGGCATGGGCTGGCCCCCCTGCGGCCGTACCATGGTGCACTGGTGGTCGCAGAAGGAGCGGGGTGAGATCGTCTCGGTCTGGAACGTGGCCCACAACGTGGGCGGCGGCATGATAGGCCCCCTGTTCATCCTCGGCATGGGCTGGTTCAACGACTGGCGCAGCGCCTTCTATGTGCCTGCGGCGGCGGCGGCGGCCATCGCGGTGATCGCCTTTTTCGTGATGCGCGATACCCCGCAATCGGTCGGTCTGCCCCCCATCGAGGAGTACAAGAACGACTACCCGAAGGATTACAACGAAAGCCACGAGCAGGAGTTCTCCGCCAAGGAGATATTCATGAAGTACGTGCTGCACAACAAGCTGCTCTGGTACATCGCCATCGCCAACGCCTTCGTCTACCTCATCCGTTACGGCGTGCTGGACTGGGCGCCCACCTATCTGAAAGAGGCCAAGGACTTCAGCGTGGATCACTCCTCCTGGGCCTATTTCCTCTATGAGTGGGCGGGGATCCCGGGCACCCTGCTGTGCGGCTGGATCTCCGACAAGATGTTCAACGGCCGCCGTGCCCCGGCAGGCATCCTGTTCATGGTGCTGGTGACCCTCTCCGTGCTGGTCTACTGGTTCAACCCGGCGGGCAACCCGACCATCGACATGATGGCCCTGGTTGCCATCGGCTTCCTCATCTATGGCCCCGTCATGCTGATCGGCCTCTACGCCCTGGAGCTGGCGCCCAAGAAGGCGGCCGGTACCGCGGCGGGCTTCACCGGCCTGTTCGGTTATCTGGGTGGCGCGGTCGCGGCCAACGCCATGCTGGGCTACACCGTTGACCACTTCGGCTGGGACGGCGGCTTCATGGTGCTCACCGTCTCCTGCGTGCTCTCCATCATCCTGCTGGCCATGACCCTCAAGCACGAGAACGAGTCGATTGCCGCCAAGGCGGCTGCCCATAAGGCATAAAACGTGATCCTGCCCTTATCGATTGGAAAAGGGATCAGGTACACTGCCAAAGGCCCCGCACCTGCCGGGGCCTTTTTTCGTCTCATCTGCGGAGTGCAAGCGTGAAGCAAACCCAACGACATCTGGAGATCCTGGACGTCCTGACCCGGCAGGGTTTCGTCTCGACCGACGATCTGGTGACCCATTTTGACGTCAGCCCCCAGACCATTCGCCGGGATCTCAACGATCTCGCCGAACAGAACAAGATCCGGCGCCATCACGGCGGGGCCTCACTGCATTCGAGCACCGTCAACACCGCCTACAGTGCCCGCAAGGTGATGCAGCTCAAGGAGAAGGAGCGCATCGCCCGGGAAGTGGCCGCCAACATCCCCGACGGCTCGTCGCTCTTTATCGACATCGGCACCACCACCGAGGCCATCGCCCGTGCCCTGCTCGACCACCGGGAGCTGCGCGTGGTCACCAACAACCTGAACGTCGCCAGCATCCTGACCGCCAAGGATGACTTCACCGTCATCATCGCCGGCGGTGAAATTCGCAACCGGGATGGCGGCATTGTCGGGGAGGCGACCCGCGACTTCATCGGCCAGTTTCGCATGGACTACGGCGTCATCGGCATCTCGGGCATCGACAGCGACGGCTCCCTGCTCGATTTCGACTATCACGAGGTGAAGATCGCCCAGGCCATCATCGCCCACTCCCGCCAGGTGTTCCTGGCCGCCGACCACACCAAGTTTGGCCGCAACGCCATGGTCAACCTCGGCAACCTCAACCAGATCCACGCCCTGTTCACGGATCAGGAGCCGCCGGAGAAGCTGATGCGACTGATGTCCCAGCATCAGATCGCCTGCCATATCTGCTGAGCTTCCCCGCACAGGCATCAGGCCGCCTCGGGGCGGCCGCTTTTTTCCTGCCCCCTCCCGGCCTGCGGCGTCTCCCTTGCGGCGCTTAAGAGGCCAGTTCCTGGCGCTGACACACCTTCTTTGACCCCTGATGTTGCCCCCGCACTCGGGCGCCTGCGAGGGATTCACGCCATCGCGCTCATCACCTTGCCCCATGGGCACCCCATCCGGCACTCTTTGTTCTCCTCCCTGCCCGAAATGGCTGTTTCCGACATGCCGTAGCCTTGCCAGGCCGTCACCGACTGGCAGCATTTTTAGCATTGTGAAAACAATCGCGATCACATTTCTCTCACGAAATGTTCGTTTATTGGTTTTTCATGTTCTAATATGAGCGAAATCAAACATTGCTGTCATGGCAAACACAAAATAAGAAAGTAGGTGAACATGAGCGAACATTATGATCTGGTCGTCGTCGGCGGCGGCATCAACGGGGTCGGCATCGCGGCAGATGCGGCGGGGCGGGGGCTGAAGGTGGCGCTGTTCGAGGCGAGCGATCTCGCCTCTGCCACCTCGTCCAACTCCAGCAAGCTGATCCACGGCGGCCTGCGCTACCTCGAACATTACGAATTCCGGCTGGTGAAAGAGGCGCTGGCGGAGCGGGAGGTCCTGCTCGGTATGGCTCCCCACATCGCCCGTCCCATGCGTTTTCGTCTGCCTCATCGCCCGCACCTGCGTCCGGCCTGGATGATCCGAGCCGGTCTCTTCCTTTATGACAACCTGGCCAAGCGGGACAAGCTCAAGGGGAGCTGCGGCCTGCGCTTCCTGCCGCAGGACGGTCTCAAGAGCGGCATCAGCAAGGGCTTTGAATACTCGGACGCCTGGGTCGACGACGCCCGACTGGTGGTGCTCAATGCCATGCTGGCGCGGGACAAGGGCGCCGATGTGCAGACCCGTACCCGCTGCGTCAAGGCGGTGCGCGGATCCAAGCACTGGACCCTGACGCTGGAGCGGGAAGGGGGCGAGCAGTTCACCGTCAGCTGCCGTGGTCTGGTCAATGCGGCGGGCCCCTGGGTCAAGACCTTCTATGACGAGAGCCTGAGCGAGAAATCCCCCCGCGGCATTCGCCTCATCAAGGGGAGCCACATGATAGTGCCGCGCATCCATGAGCGCGAAGAGGCCTACATCCTGCAAAACGAGGACAACCGCATCGTCTTCGTCATCCCCTACCAGCAGGACTATTCCCTCATCGGCACCACGGACGTGGAGCACAAGGGCAGCCCGCGGGAGGCCAAGATCAGCGATGCCGAGATCAACTATCTGTGCAAGGTGGTCAATGCCCACTTCACCAGGCAGATAAGCCCGGCAGACGTGGTGTGGACCTATGCCGGGGTGCGCCCCCTGTGTGACGACGAGTCCGATTCACCCCAGGCGGTGACCCGGGACTACACGCTCGAGCTCAGTGGTGAATCCGACGGCGCGCCGCTGTTGTCGGTGTTTGGCGGCAAGCTCACCACCTACCGCAAGCTGGCCCAGGCCGCCTGCAACAAGCTCAAGCCCTGGTTCAGCCAGATGGGAGAGGACTGGACCGCCAACAGCCGGCTGCCCGGTGGCGAGTTCGACTGCTCGGTGCGTGAACTGGCGCGAGCCTTTGCGCTGGAATTCGACTGGCTCGACGATCGCAGCGCCCTGCGCATCGCCGAATCCTATGGCGCTCATGCCCGCCTCTGGCTGAAGGAGGAGCGCGGCCAGCACTTTGGCGCCGGACTGTATGAATCCGAAGTGCGCTATCTCATCGCGCGCGAATGGGCCCACTCCCTGGAGGACATCCTGTGGCGCCGCAGCAAGCTGGGGCTGCGCCTGTCGGAATCCGAACAGCAGCAGCTCGGTGCCTGGCTGCTCGAACACCACCACGCCCTGCCCAAGGCCAGCTGATGACCCACGGCGGGCGGCCTTTGCCGTCCGCCGTCAAACTGCAATAAACCCCTGCTATAACAATTACCTGCATCCTACACACCATAACAACGAGATCTCTTGATGAAGCAACCTCACCGTACCCTGATAGCCCTTGGCCTCGGGGCTGCCCTGGCGCTGCCCGCACTGGCGGCCGACGAAGGCAAAATCGTGATCGCCCACCGTGGTGCCTCCGGTTACCTGCCGGAACACACCCTGGAATCCAAGGCCCTGGCCTATGGCATGGGCGCCGACTATCTGGAGCAGGACCTGGTGATGACCAAGGATGACCAGCTGGTGGTGATGCACGATCACTTCCTCGATGGCATCACGGACGTGGCCGAGCGCTTTCCCGGCCGGGCCCGCCCGGACGGTCGCTACTATGTGGTGGATTTCACCCTGGACGAGGTGCGCTCCCTGCGCATGACCGAGCCGTTCCAGCTGGTGGACGGCAAGCAGGTGCCGGTCTATCCGGCGCGCTTCCCGCTGTGGAAGTCGAGCTTCAGGATCCACACCTTCCAGGAAGAGATCGAGATGATCCAGGGGCTCAACAAGAGCACCGGCAAGCACATCGGCATCTACCCGGAGATCAAGGCTCCCTGGCTGTTCCGCCACGAGGGCAAGGACATCTCCAGGGCGGTGCTCAAGGTACTGAAGGAGTACGGCTACACCAGCAAGAGCGACAAGGTCTATCTGCAGTGTTTCGATGCCAACGAGCTCAAGCGCATCAACAGCGAACTGATGCCCGCCATGGGTATGGACTTGAAGTTGGTGCAGCTGATGGCCGAGACCGACTGGAACGAGACCATGGTCTACGATGCCAAGGGCAAGGCAACCCCCTATGACTACGACTGGATGTTCAAGCCGGGGGCCATGAAGACCATCGCCACCTATGCCGAGGGGATAGGTCCCTGGAAACCCATGGTGGTGACCGAGCCGGGCACTCCCGGCAAGCCGGTCTTCACCGGCATGGTGAAAGAGGCCCACGCGGCCGGTCTCAAGGTGCATCCTTATACCTTCCGTCAGGATGAGGGGCAGATCCCGGCCTATGCGAAAGACTTCACCGACCTGCTCAACATCTTCCTCTACCAGGCCGATGTGGATGGGGTATTCAGCGACTTCCCCGACAAGGCGGTCGAGGCTATCAAGGCCCACGGCAAATAATAAAAGAAGAGCAACACGGGAATGCAAGCGGGGCCAGGTGCCCCGCTTTTTTTGTGCCCGGCGTCATCGCCGGGATGAGGGGCAGGATAAGGGGTCATGAGAGGGGGCGGAGAGATGATATTGAAATGGATGGGTGTAATAAAATGTTTACAATTTGAGACTGATCTGGCCTCGCGAGTCGCTACTTTTGAGTTGTTTCACTCTGCTTTCTTGGTCATTTATCCATCTGTCAGCGTGCAAAGACGCTAGTTTCACTTGATTGTTTGTTTTTCCTTGGTAAGGTGGGGGGCGGTTGCGTAACAAAGTGCTGACTCGTGTAAATAAAAATGAACGCTCAGTGCCCTTGGCTTGAAACAGTAGAGAGAATGAGAAGATGCAAAGAGATCCCCTGAACAACATCCATATCCAGTCCGAACAAGTGATGATCACGCCTGCCCAGCTCAAGGAGAAACTGCCCATCTCCGATCGCGCGCTGGCATTCGTGCAAGGGGCCCGCAATACCATCGCCGACATCATCCACCGTCGCGATCACCGCTTGCTGGTGATCTGTGGTCCCTGCTCCATCCACGACATGGACGCTGCCAAAGAGTACGCAACCAGACTCAAAGCGCTGCATGACGCCTATCAGGATTCTCTCTACATTGTCATGCGGGTCTACTTTGAGAAGCCGCGCACCACGGTCGGCTGGAAGGGCTTTATCAACGATCCGAACCTGGACGGCACCTTTGATGTGGAGCTGGGGCTGCACCGCGCCCGCGAGCTGCTCTGCTGGTTGGCCGAGCTGGAGTTGCCGCTGGCGACCGAGGCGCTCGACCCCATCAGCCCGCAATACCTGGCGGAGCTCTTCTCCTGGTCGGCCATCGGTGCCCGCACCACCGAATCCCAGACCCACAGGGAGATGGCGTCCGGCCTCTCCATGCCGGTCGGCTTCAAGAACGGCACCGACGGCAACCTCGGCACCGCCATCAATGCGTTGCAGGCCGCTTCCAGTCCTCATGCCTTCATGGGGATCAACCAGCAGGGTCAGGTCGCGCTGCTGCAGACCCAGGGTAACCCGGATGGTCACGTGATCCTGCGCGGCGGCAAGCACCCGAACTACGACTCGGTCAATGTATCGCTGGCGGAAGAGGCGCTGGAGAAGGCGGGCCTACTGCCCGGTCTGGTGGTGGATTGCAGCCACGGCAACTCCAGCAAGGATCACCGGCTGCAGCCCAAGGTGGCCGACAACGTCATTCACCAGATCCAGGAGGGCAACCGCTCCATCATCGGGGTGATGCTCGAATCCAACCTGTTCGAAGGCAATCAGTCCAGCGAGCAGCCCAAGTGCGAGATGCGCTACGGCGTCTCCATCACCGATGCCTGCATCGACTGGGAGACCACGGATGCGCTGCTGGCCCGCTGCCACAGCCAGCTGGCGGCACCACTTTTGGCCAGAACATCGGCATAAGCCGTGGTATCTTGTTGCAACTGATTGAACCATCGAGGTATCACTGCCCACGCAGTGATACCTTGTTGCCTCTTGAATGACAGGGCGTCGCTGCGGGCGGCGCCAGCAGGGACTGGACATGGCGGAAGAGTTGAATGCCCTCAGGGACAAGATAGATGCGGTGGACAAGCAGCTGATTGATCTGCTGGCTGCCCGTCTCGCCCTGGTGGGGGAAGTGGGGGAAGTGAAGAGCCGGCATGGCCTGCCCATCTATGCACCGGATCGGGAGGCGAGCATGCTGGCCCGCCGCCGCGCCGAGGCCGAGGCACTGGGGGTGCCGGGGGACCTTATCGAGGATGTGCTGCGCCGGGTGATGCGCGAGTCTTATATTCTGGAGTCCGCCAGCGACAAGGAGCACCACTTCAAGTGCATGAAGCCTGAGCTCGGCAAAGTGGTGATCATCGGTGGCCAGGGACAGCTTGGCCGCCTGTTCGGCAACCTGTTCAGCCTCTCGGGCTACCGGGTCGAAACCCTGGGTCAGGCCGATTGGCCATGCGCCGACGAGATCCTGCATGGCGCCGGGCTGGTGATGGTGGCGGTGCCCATCGACGTCACCTGCCAGGTGATCGACCGGCTCGGCAACCTGCCTGAGAACTGCCTGCTGGTGGACGTGACCAGCGTCAAGAGTGAACCGCTTGCCCATATGCTGGCAGTACATCAGGGGCCTGTGCTGGGGCTGCACCCCATGTTCGGACCGGACGTGGCGAGCCTCGCCAAGCAGGTGATCGTCTGCTGTCAGGGACGCGAACCCGCCGCCAGCCAGTGGCTGCTGGAGCAGATGACCATCTGGGGGGCGCGTTTGCAGCAGGTGGAGGCCAGGGCCCACGACGAGGCGATGACCTTCATTCAGGCGCTGCGCCACTTTGCCACCTTTGCCTACGGCTGGCATCTCTCCCGGGAGCAGGCCAACCTCGACCGCCTGCTTGCCTTAAGCTCTCCCATCTACCGGCTGGAGCTGGCCATGGTGGGACGGCTGTTCGCCCAGGATCCCCATCTCTACGCCGACATCATATTGTCGTCGCCCCAGAACCTCGCGATGATCCGCCGCTACTACCAGAACTTCGGCGAGGCGCTGGGCCTGCTGGAGCGGGGCGACAGGGAGGGCTTCATCGAGGCCTTCAGCCAGGTCTCCGGCTTTTTCGGCGAGCGGGCGGAGGAGTTCCTGCGCGAGAGTCGCACCCTGCTGGCCCAGGCCAACGACCGTCGTCATCACGGCTGATGCACAAAGATATCCATACAAAAGGGGGCTGATGGCCCCTTTTTCATGTTGTTTGTGCTGCACCGATAACCACGGTAGATGAAAACACAGGTCTGGGCGTGAAATCGCCCTGCTTCATTCGGCAGGCGGTTGACGCAAGTCGGCGTCATGCCAGCCCAGCGGTAGGGTCAGCAGCTGATCGATCAGCTCCCGGCGGTCGGATTTCTCCAGATAGGCGAGGTAGAGCGGGCGGCTAAGGGATTGGCCCCCTTCCACCAGATGAAGCTGCCCCTGCTCCAGGAAGGGGCTCACCATGCGCCTTGGCAGGTAGGCGGCGCCGCCGTTGGCCAGCACGAATTGCAGGGCCATGCTGGCGGAGCTTGAATGCAGAACTGGGGTCTTCTGCAGGCTCTGCAACCGGCTCGATGGCGGTTCGAAGCTGGTGCCCCAGTCGAGATGAATGTGGGGCATCTGCATCAGGCTGTCGGCGTTTGCGGCCGGCTCCCGGCTCACCAGTTCGAACACCAGCTCGCCGATGGGGTGCAGGGCAATCTCGTCGATCTTGGTCGGCTCGGAGAGCAGGGCCAGATCGAGGGAGCGCTCCAGCAACTGGCGACAGAGGTGCTCGCGGGAGGCGGTTTCGAGGCGCACCGCGAGGCCGGGGGCCAGGGCATAGACATGGTTCAGCCAGTCGTTGAAGTCGAGCTCCCAGAAGACGGCGGGGGCGCCGATGGCAAGCTGCTGGCTGAAACCGGGGGAGAGGGCCACGTCCTGCTTGGCGCGCCCCAAAGTATGCAGAATGGCGTCTGCGTAGGGCAGCAGACGCTCACCGGAGGCAGTCAGGCGGATGTTGTTGCGATGACGGGCAAACAGGCTGACCCCGAGTTGCTGCTCGAGCTGGCGGATCCGGAAGCTCACCGCCGACTGGGTCAGGTAGAGATTTTCAGCCGCCCGGCCAAAGTGCCGGGTCTTGCTGACCTCGATGAAGGTCCGAAGCAGCTCGGTATCCATTAATCGAGGGACTCGTCGCTGCCGCCACCGCCGCCTTCAAAGCTGCCACCAGTATCTTCATTGGCGCCGCCTGCGACGGTGCACAGACGGTGCACGCGCTTGGGACCAATCACCTTCAGGTATTTGAACCACACCTTGGCGTGGGGGTTGTTGCCGGCTGCGCCGGATTTGACCTGTTCGATAAAGGCACTTTCTACGTCATCGCGCGGGGCCAGGTTGCCCTGATAGAGCGCCAGCATCACGGTGCCATATTTTTCCAGACTGTCCGCTTCGGCCACGGTGAATTCGCCACTGCGACGCAGGCCACGGGGAAAATGTTTGAAGTCGTTGAAACGCTTGTCTGATTCGAAGCTCATAGTGCTCTTGTTCTGGTTAGTTTGACCTTTGCGGGCAAGTATCATCAGGCCGTCGCAGAGTGCAAAATCAATTTTCTTACTATGTTAATAAATATCTTTTATCGAACAGGCTTTGTCGCATCCCAAGGGGGCATTTTGCGGTGCGCTGCACAAAAAAGCCTGAAAAATAGTGGAGTTATGTCAGATTTTGTACAGGAAAAACCGCTCAAAAACGGGCTCGGAAGCTAAAAATAAGGCGCCGTATGGCGCCTTTTTGTCATCGTGACTGAGCTGAACCCGAGTGCGCGGCACTCACTCAATCATGGCTGGCTGTGCCAGGTTGTCGGCACGCCACAGACGATAGCGCACCTCGTACTCCTGGGGCACATAGATGACGAAGGGCAGCTTGGAGTTGTAGTTCACGAAGAAGCCCTGACCGTAGATCTGGACGAAACTCTCCTTCTTCTGGCCGTCCGGGCAGGCCATCAGGGTGCTGACGGGGCCGGTGACCTGGCCCAGGGTCAGGTAGTTGTAACCCCAGCCTTTGACGCTGTGCTGTTCCAGATTGCCCGCGAAGCGGGGCAGGTTGCAGTCGACCAGCATCTTCTTGCCGACTTGCAGCTCGACCATCATGTCGGCTTCGTTCTCGACTTCCGGCAGACGGATCACGACACGTTCCTGGTTCACTTCGGCGGCGGGGAACATGCTGATATCAAATTTTTTCGGTTCGGCGGCGAAGGCATGGCCACCCAATAACAAGGCGCCCAGCAGGCTAAAACGCAACACGGTTTTCATCTGTACCTCTTGGGATTGGTTCAACGCCGCTAGACTAACCGCTCTGCCGGTTTCATGCCAGCGCTGCGGCGTGCAAAACCGCCCTGAACAGGCATCACATGACGCAATTTGATGCTTTTTTGACGGCCAGGGTCACCCTGGCGCTTCTTGCCTCGTGTCAAACAGGGGGCCGGGTGGCCCCCATGGCCAGGCTGTCACCTCACCAGCAGAACCTGTTTCGCCCAAGAGCGGGGGGCGCGTTGGGCGACGGAGCCGCTGGTGATGTCCAGGTAGGCGACGCCCTGAAGGGCCGGCACCGGGGTAGAAGACCAGAGATAGACATAGCCGTCGTTCACCTCCTTGCCATCCCCGGCCATGGCGCGGGGGAAGATGGTTTCGTTCAATGCCGGTTTGTAACAGGCGGACTCCAGAATGCTGGCGAGCTCCTTGATGGTGGGCAGGCGCCAGTCGTGATGACCACCAAAGCCATACAGGGCATGGCTCGGTTCGGTGCGGATCCGTTCCGCCGTCTGCAGTGCCTGTTGCCAGTAGAGGCGGGTGGGTTCCCCCTCGCAGCTCTGGTTGCGCCAGGTCTGGCCGAGCTGGCAGCGCATCCAGGTCAGACCGGTGCCCCTGTCGGTGACGGTGCCGTTGCCGTGATCCTGGAAACGGGCGGTGGGGCTGGTACGGGGCAGGGCGTCGTCGCAGATGGCGATGGCCAGTGCCAGGGGGCTGCACAGGGTGAGCAGCAGGGTCAGAAGATACTTGTTCATCGGGTTACCTCGGCCACCAGGCGCAGTTGTATGGCATTGATTTCATTTTCGTTCTGGACGCCATAGGGGTAATCGGTGCCCGCATCCTCCCCCAGGAACTGAGGGCTGATGACGGCGATGGGGACGCTCTCGAGGCGCCGGGATGGGGTCAGGGTCTGGGTCCAGTAGCTGCCATCGAAGTCGCCGCTCGAGGGACCGACGTCGGGGAAGTAGCGCACATCCAGGGTGACGAGCTGGCCATCCTGGCGGGCGAGGGAGCCGTAGTGTTGCAGGCTGCCTAGCTCCTGGGCCGTGGGCAGGCGCCAGTGCCCTATGCCGCAGAGTCGTTGTCCATTGAGCCATTGGCGATACTGCTCGGTGGAGCAGATAGCTTCCCCCTCGGGGCAGGCATAATCCAGCTCCGCCTGACTGGGGTGATAGTTGCCAAACTCCCAGGCGAAGACTTTGTGCAGATCCCGCGGACTGTCCGGATCATCGAGCTTCTTCTCCCAGACGAGGCCGGTGTTGAGATCCTCCACGCACTCCCACTCGTCGGCATTGTCCGCCAGGGGTTGCCCCTTGCCGTCCAGCTTGCGATAGCGCAGGGGCGCCTGGCCCAGGCTCGCCTCCTGGCCCGGGTGATCCGCAGGCTCCTGGGTCAGCAGGTAATCCACCCCGTCCGTGTAGGTGGTGACGCCGCTGGCGGTCACCAACGCCCGGGGTTGCTGCTGCTGCAGCACGGCGGCGAGTCTGGCCTGCTGGCTCAGGAGCTCGGGGCTGGCGGCAAAGTGCCGGGCGAGCTCGGGCAGCAGGGTGACAAGGCCTTGCCAGATCTGCTGGCGGCGCTCGCTGGCGGCAAAGGTGGGCAGGGTGGCCTCGTCATCGAAGGCGGTGAGGGTCAGCTCGGCGAGGGCGCGGTTGAAGTCGCTCAGCTGCGCCAGTGCCGCCAGATCTGGGCCGGGGTGAAGGGGCGCCAGGGCGAGTAGGACGTCCGTCAGGGCCTGAGCCGGTGGCAGCCCGTCCGAGATACGCGTTTGCAGCAGGGTGCTGAGGGGGCTGGGGGTGAGGTGCTGGTTGTCCTGGCGCGCCGCCGGGTGGGCCAGGGGCAGGGCGGCGGGATCCGCCGGAATGAACAGCAGGGGAGCGGTGAGCAGATCAGGGTGGCGCCGGGTCAGAGTGTGGGCACCGGCCTCGCCGCTGACGGCGGGCTCATTGGCTTCGCAGCCGTCGTTCTGGTTCAGGTTGATGCACAGGGTGCCCGCAGCGGGCAGGCTGACTGTCAGGCGGTAGTCCGGCACGGTCAGGGGAGCCTCGTCCGAACCGCCGCCACAGGCGCTGAGCAGGGGGGCCAGCAGGCAGACGATCGGGGTCATTCTCATGGTCATGGTGTGTCCTTGGAGGGGCCTTGGCCCCTCTCTTCTTTATATAGGGAGAGTCAGAGGCGACGCAGACGGCGCCACAGGGCCAGCGGCAGCAGCCAGAGCAGGGGGAAGGCCCCCCCGCCACTGCTGTCCGAGGTATCGAAGCGGATGATGCCGTCATCCGGCACGGGCACGGTGTTGCCGCACTGGGCGCCGGTACGCTGACTGATGCTCCACCCGTTCAGGAAACCCTGATTGCCCGGTTTGCTGTCCACCACCTCCAGGGTCCAGCGACCGGCCAGGGGTTCTCCTTCGAAGGCGCTGAAAGGTTGCAGGGACTGCAACTCGGTGGGGAAGACCCCTTTCAGGCTCGGGAGGGGGCTGTAACCCTTGTCCCAGATCTGGACCCGGGTGCCGGCGGGGGAGCTGAGCCAGATCTCCAGCTCATCCAGCGCCTCGTGCTGCAGATCCAGGCTCAGTTGCAGCCTGTCGCTCACACGGGCATCGCTCTTCTCCAGCAGCAGGCTGGTTTCGCTCAGGCCGCGCACCTCCTCGCTCTGGGCATCGTTCAGTCGCTGCGACCGACCACTGGCCCGGCTGATGACGGGGGTGCCGATGGGCAGGGTCAGGGATTGCTGCCACTGGCGCTCGGTGGGGCTGGTACCGCTCATGGCGAGATTCACCGAGAGGCTCGCCTCGTCGCCGCAGGCGAGCGGGCTCTGGGCCAGCAGGCGCAGGGTGGTGGTCATGATGGCACCGGCGGCCAGGGTCGCTGGTTGCCAGTTGTCAGGATCGGCCTGCAACCCGGTTGGCAGGGTGAGGGCCAGCTCGTTGAGGGTCACTTCCCCTTTGCCCGGGTTGCTGAGAGTCAGCTGCACCGACTGGCGCTGCCCCAGCGGGATGGCGCTCCCCTCGGCGAGGGCGATATTGACGGGAGCTTGCAGCAGCCCGTGCTGGCGAAATGCCTGCTCCAGCAGACGGGCATAGGCTCGCGTCGGGTAGAGACGGGCGGCGGTATCCACGGTGATCCGGGCCAGTTGCGGCATGCGAATGGCCGGCCCCAGGCCGAAGTGGGATTCGATGATGACGCGATCAAACTCGTCCCTGGCCGCCTCGCCGTGCTCGGCCACCGCCGTCAGCAGGGCCTGGAACAGCGGGGTGCCCCAGAGCTGATCCCCGTTGCTGCCGTTGATGGTGCGGTGGGCGGGGTAGCGGTAGTCCGGATGGTAGCGGGCGCGCAGATCGTCGAGCTGGCGTGGGGTGCGGTCGGTGAAGCGGGCATCCCAGTTGAACACCATGGCGGGTTCGAACTGGCGACCGGCTTCGCTGCGCTGGCGATGACTGGCGGCCAGGTAGTCGCCAAAGCCCTCGCCGATGGCCCCCCAGTCTCCCTCTTCCCCGAGATCCGGCAGGATGTGGTGCTGTACCCCGTGGCCGAACTCGTGCCAGATGACCATGGGATCCTCGGCATCGGGCACGCCGCTGCGACCCAGCTCCAGCCTGCGTTCGAACGGATCGTAGAGGGAGTTGTCCTGATAGCCCGCGTCCGTGTCGATGTCGAGCGCCCCGGGGATGAGATCGGTGAAGCCGAGCGCCTTGAGGTGGCGCTGGGCGAGATCCAGATGGTAGTAGGCGTTGATGTCCGCAAAGCCGCGATCGTCCCGGGTCAGGCGAAAACCCTGCACGTCACTGCTGCTGTAGGGGGCCGATTCGGGGGCCATGACATCCACCACCCTGGCATGAGGGCCGCTCAGGCGATACTGCCCGGCTTGCAGGCTCACCGGCAGGGGAACCGGATCCTGGTAGGCGGCCTCTGCCAGCACCAGCGCGTCGTGCCAGACCAGGCTGGCGTCCTGCAGGCGGGTGCGGGGATCGGGGTCGAACACCCGGGCCTGAACCTGCTGATCGCCGGCGTCGGCGACATGCAGAGGGCGGGTAGTTGCCTGATCCCCGAGACGGCCAAGCTCCTGCTCCCCGTCGCAACGGGCAAACAGCTGCACCTGGCTGGCCTTGGCATTGCCTGCCTTGTGCTCGCGCACCCGCTGGCGCAGGGCTGGCACCAGGGTATCGCCGTCTCGCCAGTACCAGGCTTCGACCGGTCCCAGCGTCTCTATCTGGTTGCCGTCGGTGCGCAGGGTGGCGAGCAGGGGATCCAGGGTGCCGCTGGCATCGCAGCCGGGCGCTGTGCTCTGCAAGGGGCGCAGGTTGTGGTAGAGGCGCCAGGGGCGGCCGTCCCCGTCGACACTGACGGCGGCCTGGGTGGCGGCCACCGGCAGGCCGTTCACCAGCTGGCGAAAGCTGTAATGGTGGCCGAGCAGGCTGGCCCTGTCGTAATCGGGGGCGAGGAGCACACCGAGGCGCTGCTCGAGCCAGCGCTTCGGCGTCGTGGTGAGGGGTGGTTCATCGACAAACTGCAGATCGGCCGCCAGCAGCGGCGATGAGATCAGGGTTGCCGCCAGCCAGAGGGCTAGGGAAGAGGGTTTCATGGTTCACTCCAGAAAAAGAGGGCAAGGGGTCAGTGGTTGACGCCCGCCAGGGTGAGCAGGAAGGCAAACTCCTGCGCCGCACGCAGCGCCGCCGTTTTGGGGGCGCCCAGATGGCCGCCGTCGAGTTCGGTGCGCAGCAGATAGGGGCCTGTTCCCGTGCTATGGGATCGCAGGCGGGCTATCCACTTGAGGGGTTCCCAGTAGGGCACCTGACTGTCGTGCAGGCCGCCCGTCACATAGACGGGGGGATAAGGGGCATTGTGCAGGTTGTCGTAGGGGCTCAGGCGGCGCATCGCGGCATAGTCACCCGGGATGGCCGGATTGCCCCACTCGGCGTACTCCTGCCGGGTGAGGGGCAGCTCGGGATCCTGCATGGTGCCCAGCAGGTCGACGAAGGGAACTTGCAGCACGGCCCCGGCGAAACGGGTGGGCGCCTGGTTGAGTGCCGCAGCTACCAGCAGGCCGCCGGCGCTGCCGCCCATGGCAAACAGCCGGGCGGGATCGATGGCGGGATCCTGGGCCAGGGCATCGGCCACGGCGAGAAAATCATCCACGCTGTGCTGTTTGTCACGGCCACGACCCTCACGGTACCAGGATTCGCCGAGCAGACCGCCCCCGCGCACATGGGCGATGGCGTAGACGAAGCCGCGATCCAACAGGCTCAGCACCCGGGGCTGGTAGTAGGGGCGCATGGGGGTGCCGTAGGCCCCATAGCCGTAGAGCAGCAGTGCCCGGGGGTGGGTAATGCCCTTGCGCCAGACTAGGGAGACAGGCACCTTGACCCCATCCTTGCCCGCGATCCAGCGCCGCTCGCTCTGATAGGGGGAGGTGTCCCTGCTCTCGGGTGTCCCCTCCCAGGCGCCGGAGGCGAGATCCAGCCAGCGCTGGTGAGGTGGCTCGGCCATCCCCTGGCGGCGAATGAGCACCTTGTCGCTGGCCGGTTCCTGGCTGCCCTGGATCCAGGCCGTGCCTGCGCCATCGGTGAGCGGCAGGCTGTGGGTCAACGCACCTTTGGCATCCAGCACATCGAGCCAGTCATCCCCTTCCTTGCGGTATTGCAGCACGGTGTGCCGGGCAAAGAGGCGCCACTTCTCGAGTTCCCGGCCCTCGCCGGACCAGAGCCGTTGCCACTCTCCCTTCGCCACCAGGCTCAGGTCGGCCACCTGATAGAGGCCGAGGGCGCCGTCCCGGTTGCTCTTGAGCAGCACCCTGTCCCCCTGGGTATCCAGGTAGTATTCGAGGCCGCGCTCGCGCCCCTTGAGCAGGTCGGCCCGACCCGCGTCCAGCAGGTATTGCTCCGAGCTGTCGTGGTTGTTGCTTTGCAGCACCAGATGGCGGCGATCCGTGGTGCGATAGAGGCCGAGCAGCCAGGC
The DNA here is from genome assembly GCF_040908465.1 of Aeromonas sp. R10-1. Classification (NCBI taxonomy): domain Bacteria; kingdom Pseudomonadati; phylum Pseudomonadota; class Gammaproteobacteria; order Aeromonadales; family Aeromonadaceae; genus Aeromonas; species Aeromonas sp. R10-1. Next base: position 53,384 of record NZ_JBFODT010000007.1, on the reverse strand, counting down.
GGGATCGCGCTCCTCATACACCCGGGTCTCCTTGCCATCCTGCCAGGCCAGCAGTTGCCAGGGGCGCAGGGTCTGGCGCTCGTTGGCGAGGGTGTAGAGGGTCTTGCCATCCAGACTCCAGAGCAGATCGCCGGCGCGGTGAGGCAAAGAGGCCAGAGTCTCGCCACTCGCCAGATCCAGCAGGGTGATGCGGTAGTCCCGATCTCCCCTGCGGTCTTCGGCCAGGGCAAGCAGGTGCCCGTCCGGGTGCAGGGCCCAGGCGGCGAGCTCGTAATACCCCTCGGCCGGCTGGCGGGGAGCCAGCCGCTTTCGGGGGGCGGCATTGGCGTCGCTGCGTTGCCACAGGCTGCCGTCCGCCTCCATGCGCCACTGGCTGCCAGCCTGGCTCAGCCAGTCGTCCGGCACGGGTTCGCCCCGCTCCCGGCCCTGCCACTCCGTCTGCAGGCGCTGCACCAGTGGCGTCTGGTCGGCGAGCTGCCGCTCGGTCCAGCGGTTCTGCTCGCGCAGCAGCGTCAGGAGGGCGGGATCCTGGCGGCTGTCGTCACGCCAGCCACCATAGGGATCGAGACGGGCTATCTCCCCCTTCATCAGTTGCGGGCGCTCGGGGATGAGGGGCGCGGCCTCCAGGGTTGCCTCAGGCAGGGGAGAGGCGGGGGCCGGCGTGGCCAGCAGGCTGGCCAGGATCAATAGGCTGTGCATCAGATCCCCACGAAGGTGTAGCGCAGGCTGGCACTCAGGGTGCGGCCGCTCTGGGTGAAGAGGGAAGCATCGGTCCCGGCTTCCAGCCCGGCCACATCCTGATAGCGGGTGTAGCGGGTGTCGAACAGGTTGTCGAGCTTGAGGTTGACCTTGAGGGCGTCGGTGACCAGCCAGTCGGCCGTCAGGGCGAAACTGAGCCAGCCGGCACTTTCGAGGCAGTCCCCCTGGCGGCCGGTCAGGCTGTTGCCGCAGGTGGGCACCCGGCTCATGGCGGCGGCATAGTCCGCCTGAATGCCCAGACTCCACTCATTGGCCTGATAGCTAAGACGGGTGTTGCCCTCGAGGGGCGTCAGGGTGCGCAGCGCTTCACCTTTGTTGTCCTCGCCATCGACCCAGCCGAGTTTGGTGGCGAGCTCCCACTCCTGGGTCAGCCAGTAGCTGGCGGCGAGTTCGGCCCCCCAGGTTTCGGCCTTGGCGACGTTGCGATATTGGCGCAGGATGACGCCATCGCTCAGGCGCAGCCCCACCTCGCGCCAGTCGATGAAGTTGTAGTAGCGGTTGTAGAAGATCGCTGGCTTGATGCTCCAGTTGTCCCCCTCGCCACTCAGCCCCCACTCTATGCTGTGGCTGGTTTCCTCCTTGAGCCCGGTGTTGGCGATGATCTCGAAGGGTGGCAGGGCGAAGTAGTGGGGGATGTTGCCGTACACCTTGTCGTAGGAAGGCGCCCGGAACCCGTTGGCATAGCTGAGCCAGCTGCGCCACTGGTCGTTGAAGCGGTAGCTGGTGGCCAGGCTCGGGGAGAGGTGCCAGCTGTGGTTGCTGTCGTGGCTGCCGTCCAGCGGCGTGAGCCACTGGTGATCCATGCGCAGGGTGGGGGTGAACTGCCACTGGCCCAGGCTGGCCACGTCGCCGAGCCAGACTCCGGCCCTGTCGGTACGGGCGCGGCTGAAGGGGGCGGACTGGCCGGGTTGGGGAATGCCGGCCTCCAGACTCAGCTTCTCCACCGGCCGCTCGTGAGTGGTGCGCTCGAGCTCGATGCCGTAACTGAGCTGATGGGCGAGAGGGCCGGTGGCGAGATCCCGGCGCACATCCAGCTCGGTACCGATCCTGTCTTCGGTGAAGGTGGCGAGTTCCCGTTCGCTGCGATAGCGCGGATAACCGCTCAGCAGATCGTTTTGCAGCAGGCTGCGCTTGTTGGCGGTGTTTTTCGAGTGATTGCCGTAGGCACTCCAGGTGAGGCTGTCGGCCAGTATTGTGTCGAGGTTGCTCGCCTCCCAGGCCAGCTTTCCCCCCTGCGTGCGTTGGCTGCCCTGCTCGTGGTACTGGCGCACCTGCCACTTGCCATCGGGCTGGGGCACTTCGCGCGGCCCCTGATCCCGTTCGGCGTTGTCCTCGAAGTAGTCGAGTTCGAGGCGCAGCAGATGATGTTCGTTCAGCTGGATGCGAGAGCTGGTGGAGGCGCTGAGGCCATCCAGATCCGCCGGGATGCGGCTCTCGTCGTAGTTGGCGGTCTCATGTCCCTGCCAGCCGGAGAGGCGCAGCAGGTGTTCGGTATCCCGTATCCGGGCGGCGCCGGTGGCGCTCAGCTTCTGCTTGTCACTGCTGCCATCGTGCAGCACCTTGCTGCCGAGATAGGCATCCTGGCCCTGAAGGTAATCTTCCGGCTGCTTGGTGCTGATGACGATGGTGCCGCCGATGGCATCGGAGCCATGGAGGGAGGAACCGGCTCCCTTGGCTACCTCTATCTGTTTGACATCGTCGAGATCGAAGCTGAAGCGGCCCACCTTGTCGTTGAGGTCGTCGGCGCCAAAACCGTCGCTGACCCGCACCCCGTCCTTGATGATGAGCACCCGGTTGCCGCCCATGCCGCGGATGATGATGTTCTGGGGGCGGCCGGCGGAGCCGGTCACCGAGACGCCGGGTTCGTTCTTGAACACATCGGTGAGCTCGGTGGCAACCTGGCGATCCAGATCCTCCTCCGTGATGACGGTGATGGAACCCGACACGTCGGAGAGCTTCTGCTCGATGCGCTGTCCCTTGACCACGATGGTTTCCCGCCCCTTGAGTTCGGGGGGCATGTCCGTTGTGTCGACCCCGGCGGGATCGCTGGCAGCCAGCGCCGTACCGGACAGCAGCATGGGCCAGTAGTGAAGAAGTCGAATTTTCATATTTGAGAATAATTATTATTTAAGCCTGAAGGGCGCGGATTATTGCAGAGGGAGTCAAGTAGATCAATAAATGACAATCATTATCATTTTGTTTTTATGATATTGATCGAATTGAATTTTTTGAGAGTTAAATCAGTAAGGTGGTGGCATACGTTTGCGAATGACGCCATGAGAAACAGGAGGACGGGTGTGGTGCGGGCAAGAAAAAGCCCGCCATAGGGGCGGGCTCAAGGAGGTGGGCTGGCGCAGATCAGGGGGCGCGATAGAAGCGATTGAGCTCGTTCATCACCTGGATCAGGGTGCCCATGTCCGGGGTGCCGTGCTTGATGGGGCGATAGGTGTCGCGGTCCAGCAGCTCGAAGTCCCCCTGCTTGTTGAACTGGGTGATGGTGTTGCCCTGATAGATGGCGAAGTCATTCTGATCCCCCGCCAGCAGCCAGGTGCGTGCACTGGCTTCGAACAGGTTGCGCCCCGTGCTGTAGTCACGATAGGGGTTGCGTACACCCAGCATGTTCTTCATCAGGGTCGGTACCAGATCCAGGTGGCTGCTCGCCTGCGCCTGGGGCGCAGGTTCGGCACCAGGCCAGGCCAGCACCAGGGGGACCTGCACCTGATAGGTCGAGTAATTGCTGCCATAGCCCCAGCTGTTGCTCTGGGTCTCGTTGAACTCCTGACCGTGGTTGGAGGTGACCACGACGATGGTCTGATCATCAAGCCCCTGCAATTGCAGTTGGGTCAGCATCTGCTCCAGCAGTTGATCGGTATAGAAGACCGCGTTCTTGTAGCGGTTCTCCAGCTTCTGCAGGTTCTCGGGCCGATAGGCAGTGGCCGGGTTGAAGCGGGTCAACTCGGGCTGGAAGGGACCCTTGATGCTGGCGGGCACCTGATAATCCCCCGGGCTAGAGAGATAGACCAGAGAGAACCAGGGTCTGTCCGCGGTGCGCGTGCCAAGCCACTGCTGCCAGTCGTCGATGAGCCTGCGGTCATCGGTCTGGCGGGAGACGAAGACCTGCTTGCGCAGACCCGCAAGCAGACTCTGGCGATACTGCTTGGCATCTTCCAGTGCACCGAACAGGCCGAACTGGTAGTCCTGACGCAGCATCTCGTCGAACAGCACGGGGGGGCGCTTGTCGGCCCGGATGTCTCCGTAATAGTGGCCGGGCAGCCCGTAGAAGAGGCTGAACATCCCCATGGCTTCATCATTGCCACCACTCATGTGCTGGCGGAAATTGAAGTGGTTGTCCGCGTAGCGTTGCAGATTGGGCATGTTGATGTTGTTGAGCATGTCGGCTCGCAGGGAGTCGACCACCACCACCAGCAGGTTCTTGTGATCGCTGGGTGCGCTCACGCCGAGGGGGCGCAAGGGATAGAGCAGACGGTGCTCAGCGCTTCCCTGATCTTCGGCCTTCTTCTCATACTGCTCGAGGTCGAGCCAGCCATGCTTGGCCAGGAAGCTCCTGGCGGTCATGGGGTAGGAGAGGGGGAAGTTGGCCCGCTGCATGGTGATGGGTTGATACAGGGTCGCATCCGCCCAGCTGTTGACCAGATGGGTCAGGATGAAGCAGACCAGCAGGGCCAGCCCCACCTGATTGCCGTACTGGCGGCGTTTGCGCTTGTTGATCTTGCGCCACACATAGGCCGACAGCAGCAGTTGCAGCAGGAAGATGGCGGGCACCGCCACGAAGATGATGCTCCAGATAGAGCCCTCTTCGGTCTGCGCCTGATCCAGCAGCAGTTGCCACACCTGGCCATTCAAGTGGAACTTGAACAGCTGGAACACCTGGGTGTCGATAAGCAGCAGCACCAGCGCCAGGGTGGCGATGATGGATGAAATGAAGCGCAGCGGCTTCTCCCTGGGCAGGATGAAGCTCAAGGGGAAGATGGTCAGCAGATAGGTGACGAAGCTCAGGAACGAGAAATGACCTATCCAGCTGATGACGAGATAGGTCACGCCGAGCGTGGTCGACGGCCAGCTGATGGCGCCCAGGTAACGGGTCGAGATCAGCATGGCCAGGATGATGTTGAAGAAGGAGAACCAATGCCCCCAGGTGATCAGGCGAGAGACATTATCGCGATAGGGGTTGCCGGTTTCGACCATAATGATCCATCTGCTTGAAAAACATCAAAGAATGCGAAGAAACTCAGTGCGCATCGTGGCGATGGCCCACCGAGGCGGTGAGTGCCTGGATGAACTTCTCGGTGATCGCCTGGCGCTGGGCCGGGGCCATGCCGTTGATGATGTTGGTGGTCAGGTTGCCAAGGACCATCAGACTGAGATCCACCGGTGCCTTGTGTTTCTCCAGGGCGGTGATCAGGTCGTTCATCAGGGCGTCAAACTGCTCGTTATTGTACTTTGATACGATGGGCATAATCTTGGGTTCACCTCGGTTCAAAGCGCCTTATAATACTTCACCCTTTCGGCTAACACTATGGCTTTGTGACATGAGTCTCGATATCGACAAGATCATTCTTCACTCCCTGCGGGCGGGCAACGATGGCCAGCCCCACGCCGATACCCGCAGCCAGACCCTGCCTGCCGACGAGGCGGTACAAGGGCTGATGGCGGAGCTGCATCGCATCTACAACGGCAAGGGGGGAAAGGGCTTTGGCTTCTTCGCCGATCCCGAGGCCGCCGTCGCCGAGCTGGCGGAGGGGGAAGACGCCCCCAAGCAGCCTTCCCCCGCCTTTCGCATCGCCCTGGAGCAGCTGCTGGCGGAGCAGACCGAGTTCGTCCCCTTTTCCGTCAACCTGACCCAGATGCTGGTCAAGCAGCTGGTGGAGCATGCCCTGGACGAGCAGGGGGTGTTGCTGATTGCCAAGTACAACTATGTGGGGGTGGATTACCTGATGATCGCCCTGCTGGAAGGCAAGGAGAGCGTCACCGTGAGCGAGGCGCTGGAGCTGCGCCACATCCAGTACCTGGATATCGGCAAACTCAATCTGGTGGCCCGCATCGATCTCACCGAGTGGAAAACCCAGGTGGATTCGCGTCGTTATATCACCTTCAGCAAGGGCCGGGTCGGTCGCAAGCTGGGGGATTTCTTCATGGATCTGCTGGGGGCCCGGGAGGGCATGGATGCCAAGATCCAGAACAAGGGGTTGCTGCAGGCGGTGGACGATTACTGCGACAGCCGCCAGCTCGAACCGGCCGAGCGCAATGACTACAAGAAGCAGGTCTTCAAATATTGCACCGAGCAGGCCAGCGCCGGCGAGGAGATCGAGATCAAGGAGCTGTCGGCGGAATTGCCCGGTGATGGGGACCTCGATTTTTACAGCTTCATCGGTCAGGAGTACGAGCTGGAGGAGCGCTTCCCGGCGGACCGTTCCACCCTGCGGGGCTTGACCAAGTTTGTGGGCTCCGGTGGCGGCCTGACCCTGAGCTTCGAGCAGAAGTTGCTCAACAACCGGGTTTTTTACGATCCCCAGACCGACACCCTGACCATCAGGGGAGTCCCGCCCAATCTCAAGGATCAATTGCTGCGCCAGTCGTAATGTGATCCAGCCGTCATTTCTTGCAAAAAGGCACCGGAGTCCGCTCCGGTGCCTTTTTATTTAAGGGGGTGATGTAGATGGAAACCACCTCAGTACTTTTGTTAACACATTGAACAAAATATCGGGAATGAAAGGGTTTTCAGTGGGGTGAAATCCCTTTCAATGACGTAAATTAATTTCCTTTCTGTAATTTAATTTCCATATCTTGGCAAAAATATGGGGATATCCCTTCCTAAGTCGCTGAAATAAGAAAATGTTTTCATAACTTTCTGGAAGAAAATACGTAATTGCATTTCAAAAATGCGAGGCGTGTCATGTGAGGCATTGACTGCTTGGGATAATATTCATCTGCACACAATGCTCTTACAGCGCGGAACTAATACAAGGAAAGGCTCATGAAAAAGAAATTGCTGTCATCCCTGATCGGTCTGGCTACCCTGGGCGTGGCCTGCTCTGCCACTGCTGCCATTGATGAAGGTCAGCTGACCATCTGGATCAACGGTGACAAGGGCTACAACGGCCTGGCCGAAGTCGGCAAGAAGTTTGAAGCCGAAACCGGCATCAAGGTAACCGTCGCCCACCCGGATCAGGTTGAAGTCAAATTCCAGCAAGCCGCCGCCACCGGCAACGGCCCGGACATCTTCTTCTGGGCTCACGACCGTTACGGTGAGTGGGTCAAGTCCGGTCTGCTGGTTCCCGTGACCCCGAATGCCGCCACCAAGGCCAAGTTCGAGCAATTCGCCTGGGATGCCATGACCGTCGATGGCAAGACCTATGGCTACCCGGTCGCGGTAGAAGCCGTCAGCCTGATTTACAACAAGGATCTGTTGCCCAACCCGCCGAAGACCTTCGAAGAGATCGCCAAGATCGACGAAGACCTGAAGAAAAATGGCAAGCGTGCCATCATGTGGGCCTATGACACCCCCTACTTCAGCTACCCCCTGGTGGCTGCCAACGGTGGTTATGCCTTCAAGAAGACCGCCACCGGCTATGACGTCAAAGACACCGGCGTGAACAACGCAGGTGCCAAGGCCGGCGTCGGCTACATCTCCGAGATGATCAAATCCGGTCACCTGGAGAAGGGCATCGACTACGGTGTGATGGACGCCAAGTTCAACAAGGGCGAAGTGGCCATGATGATCAACGGTCCCTGGGCCTGGAGCAACCTGGACAAGAGCGGCATCAAGTATGGCGTAGCCCAGCTGCCGACCCTGAAAGGCAAGCCGGCCAAGGCCTTCGTTGGCGTACTGGGTGCCACCATCAACGCCGCCAGCCCGAACAAGGATCTGGCCATCGAGTTCCTCGAGAACTACCTGCTGACCGATGCCGGTCTGGCGCCGATGAACGCCGACAAGCCGCTGGGTGCCGTGGCCCTGAAGTCCTTCCAGAAGACCCTGGAAGCCGACCCCAACATCAAGGCCACCATGCTGAACGCCCAGAACGGCGAACCGATGCCGTCCGTGCCCGAGATGAGCCGTTTCTGGTCTTCCTTCGAAACCGCCCTCAAGAATGTCACCTCTGGCCGTCAGGGTGTTGACGAAGCCCTGGATACCGCTGCCAAGCGTATCGTCCAGTAAGCATGCACTACCCGGGAGGCCTTCGGGCCTCCCACTCTCTCAATCTCTCTTGGCGCAATAAAGGTTAATTGGCATGGAAGTAGTACCTTCTATCGAATCCTATGCCGGTCCGAAGAAAGACAAGTACGTCTGGCTGAAATGGACCATGGCGGCACTGATCGCAGTGCTTAATGGTTATGCGGCCGTGATGATGTATGCCAGCGGCGAGTGGGTATTTGCCCTGCTCGATCTGGTGGTCGTATCCGTCGGTCTCTATGTCTTCATGAACAAGAAGACCTATGCCCACCGTTATATTTTCCCCGGTGTGGCAGGCATGGTTGTTTTTATCATCTTCCCTCTTGCCTACACGATCGGCATCGCCTTCACCAACTATTCGGGATCCAACTTGCTCTCCCTTGAGCAGGCACGGGATTACCATCTGAAAAAAACCTACAAGGTGACCGGCGGTGAATTCGATTTCACCCTCCTGGGTGGTGAGAACAATCAGTTTCAGCTGCTGCTGAAACAGGACGACCAATCCTTTATCAGTCAACCCCTTACCTTGCTGAACAACAAGGCGCGTACCCTGGCCGTCCGTGAAGGACGGGTCCGTGACGAGCCCCAGGTTGTTCAGTTGCAGCCTCTGGACGGGGCCACGGTCGGCGAGGCGGCACCCATTCGTGCCACCGTTGATCACCGCACCCACCTGAGTGCCCTGGATGTGGTACTGCCCGAAGGCAATATCCATCTGACCCTGAGCAGCCTGCGCAAGTTTGCCGCCCAGAAACAGCTCTATACCCAGCTGGTCGACGGCGCCGTGCTCAAGTCCGGCGTCATGATCAAGGACAGCAACCTGCTGCGTGACAACCAGAGCGGCGAGCTGATGCTGCCCAACGGTGACACCGGCTTCTACCAGTACATCGATGCGGAAGGTCACTTCGTCGGCAAGGGCGTTGCCCCCGGTTTCGTGGTGAGCGTGGGTTGGAAAAACTTCATGCGCATCATGACGGACCCGGGTATCCAGAGTCCCTTCATGCAGATCTTCGTCTGGACCGTGATCTTCTCCGCCTGTTCGGTGGCGTTCACCCTGGCGATCGGCATGGTGCTGGCGTGTCTGGTGCAGTGGGAGCAGCTCAGGGGGCGTGGTTTCTACCGGGTCATGCTGATCCTGCCCTATGCGATACCGGCGTTCATCTCCATCCTGGTGTTCAAGGGCTTGTTCAACCAGAACTTCGGTGAAATCAACCTGTTCCTGGAGGCGGCCTTCGGCATCAAGCCGGACTGGTACACCAATCCCTTCCTGGCCAAGGTGATGATCCTCATCGTCAACACCTGGCTCGGTTACCCCTACATGATGATCCTCTGCATGGGCCTGCTCAAGGCCATTCCGGAAGATCTCTACGAGGCGTCCGCCATGGACGGGGCGGGGCCGGTACAGAACTTCTTCAAGATCACCGTACCGCTCTTGATGAAGCCGCTGACACCGCTGTTGATTGCATCCTTTGCCTTCAACTTCAACAACTTCGTACTTATCCAGTTGTTGACGAACGGGGCGCCGGACATCATCGGTGCCACCACGCCGGCCGGGACCACCGACTTGCTGGTGAGCTACACCTACCGGATCGCGTTCCAGGGTTCGGGTGGTCAGGACTACGGTCTGGCCAGTGCCATCGCCACCGCCATCTTCCTCATCGTGGGTGCGCTGGCCTTGCTCAACCTGAAATTGTCCAAAGCCGACAAGCAACTGTAAGGAGGCTTCAACATGGCAATCGTACAACCCAAATCAGTCAAATACCGGGTGTGGGCAACCCACCTGGTGATGTGGGGCTTCCTGGCACTGATCATCTTCCCGCTGATCATGGTCATCGCCATCTCGTTCCGTAACGGCAACTTCTCGGTGGGGGAGATCATCCCCACCAATCCGACCCTGGATCACTGGAAGCTGGCGCTCGGCATGTCCATCACCAACGCCGATGGCAGCATCACGCCGCCGCCGTTCCCGGTGCTGACCTGGCTGTGGAACTCCATCAAGGTGGCGGGCATTACCGCCCTGATGATAGTGGTGCTCTCCACCACCTGTGCCTACGCCTTCGCCCGTCTGCGGTTCCGTGGCAAGTCCACCATCCTGCAGGGCATGCTGATCTTCCAGATGTTCCCGGCGGTGCTGGCACTGGTGGCCATCTACGCGCTCTTCAACAAGATCGGTGACTACATCCCCTGGCTGGGTCTCAACACCCACGGCGGCCTGATCCTGGCCTACATGGGGGGCATCGCCCTGCACGTCTGGACCATCAAGGGCTACTTCGAGACCATCGACTCTTCCCTGGAGGAGGCGGCGGCCATCGATGGCGCTACTCCGTGGCAGGCGTTCCGCCTGATCCTGCTGCCCCTGTCGGTGCCCATCCTGGCGGTGGTGTTCATCCTGGCCTTCATCGGCTCCATCACCGAGGTGCCCATGGCCTCCATCCTGTTGCAGGATGTGAACAATCTGACCCTGGCGGTCGGGGCCCAGCAGTACCTCTATCCGCAGAACTACCTGTGGGGTGACTTCGCCGCAGCCGCCGTGCTGTCAGGCTTCCCCATCACGGTCGTCTTCCTGCTCGCCCAGCGCTGGCTGGTGGGCGGTCTGACCGCAGGCGGCGTGAAAGGTTAACGGTTCATGGCCGGGGGAGCTGGCTCCCCCCGTCATCACGATTTGCAAAGATTCAAGAGCGGAGCTCGACATGGCTGAAGTAGTACTCAACAACGTTCGCAAAAATTACGACCCGGCTGTCCACAAGGACACCCTGCGCAGCATCAACCTCGACATCAAGGAAGGGGAGTTCATCGTCTTCGTCGGCCCGTCCGGCTGCGGCAAGTCCACCCTGCTTCGGATGATCGCGGGTCTGGAAGACATCACCAGCGGCGAGCTGACCATCGGCGGGCGCTACATGAACGACGTGCCGCCGGTGGAGCGCAACGTGGGCATGGTGTTCCAGTCCTACGCCCTCTACCCGCACATGAACATCTACGAGAACATGGCTTTTGGCCTCAAGCTCAAGAAGATGGACAAGGAGAATATCCACAAGCGGGTGATGCGCGCCGCCGAGATCCTGGGTCTCGAGCCTTTGCTGGACCGCAAGCCCAAGGCCCTTTCTGGCGGTCAGCGCCAGCGGGTGGCCATCGGCCGCTCCATCGTGCAGCAGCCGCAGGTGTTCCTGTTTGACGAACCGCTGTCGAACCTCGACGCCGCCCTGCGGGTCAAGATGCGCATCGAGATCGCCAAGCTGCACAAGGAGCTCAACTCCACCATCATCTACGTGACCCACGACCAGGTGGAGGCCATGACGCTGGCCAACCGCATCGTGGTGCTGAGCCCGCTCAAGGGCGAGGCGGCCACCAACCTGGAACAGTTCGGCACCCCCCTCGAGCTCTACCACAACCCGGACAACAAGTTCGTGGCGGGCTTCATTGGCTCCCCCAAGATGAACTTCCTGGCGGGCGAACTGGTGGAGATCGGCGAGCAGGAGTGCTTGGTCAAGCTCACCTCCGGCGATACCGTGCGTGCCCGGGTGGATGCCCGTCGCGGCGCGGTGGGCGACAAGGTGGAGCTGGGCATTCGCCCCGAGCACCTGGTGCCGCTGGGTCATGCCCATGCCGACAGCCGCGTGAGCGGCGTGGTGCAGGTAGCCGAACACCTGGGGGCCGAGTCCTTCGTCTACATGGACGTGGATGGTCATGACTTCACCGTCAAGGCGAGCTCCGACATCGACGTGGCCACCGGCCAGGAGTACAGCGTCGGCATCCCGGCCGAAGCCTGCTACCTGTTCGATGCCAAAGAGCAGGCGTTCCCGCGCACGGCCAAATATATCCGCGCCTGAGAGGGCGAGAGTGCCAGGTTTTCCTTTCTATACGTTCAATGCCTTTTGCCGGTCGCAAGACCGGCTTTTTATTGCCCGTCATCCGAAGCCCGGGCCCGGCCAGCAGGGGAGGCTGGCCAGGGCCCGTCACTGCCCGTGCTTGTCTGACTCGAGGGCGGCGGTGACATCCGGCACGAAGTGCTGGCTGGTGAGCGGCGGGCGCTCATAGCCTTCGGTCTTGATGGGGGGCAGGGTGATAGGTTCGTAGTGGATCGCCTCGTAGGGCACCTTGCCAAGGAGGTGGGAGATGCAGTTGAGGCGGGCGCGGCGCTTGTCATCGGCGTCCACCACGAACCAGGGGCAATCCTCGGTATCCGTGTAGGTGAACATGTCATCCTTGGCGCGGGAATACTCGACCCAGCGGGAGCGGGATTGCAGATCCATGGGGCTGAATTTCCAGCGCTTGATGGGGGTGTTGATGCGCTCCTTGAAGCGTTTCTCCTGCTCTTCGTCGCTGACTGAGAACCAGTATTTGATGAGGGTGATGCCGGAGCGGATCAACATCCGCTCGAATTCGGGGCAGGCGCGCAGGAATTCGCGATACTCGTCGTCGCTGCAAAAGCCCATCACCCGTTCGACCCCGGCCCGGTTGTACCAGGAGCGGTCAAACAGCACCATCTCGCCCGCCGAGGGCAGGTGCGCCACGTAGCGCTGGAAGTACCACTGGGTGCGCTCCCGATCCGAGGGGGCGGGCAGGGCGGTGACCCGGCAGACCCGGGGGTTGAGGGGCTCGGTGATCGCCTTGATGACGCCCCCCTTGCCCGCGGCGTCGCGCCCCTCGAACAGCACCACCACTTTGAGCCCCTCCTGCTTGACCCACTCCTGCAACTTGACCAGCTCCTCCTGCAAGTGGGCGAGGTGATGTTCGTAGGTCTTCTTGTCCAGACGGGGGCGTTTCTTGCTCTTTTCCTTGGCCATCATCCTCTCCTTGGTGACTCCTCGTTGTGAGTCTCTCCAGCTTGCACCAGGCGGACACCCCTGCCAAGGGTGGCGTGTTACACTGCCGCCTCATCAGCCGCTGGCAACAGAAAAACAGGAAAGCCAGTTTCATCGCCGCTGGCAACAGGAGAAAACATGAAGCAGTTTATGGAGATAGCGGGCCGCCGCATGGCCTATCTGGACGAGGGGCAGGGTCCGGCACTGCTCTTTGGGCACAGCTACCTGTGGGACAGTGCCATGTGGGCACCGCAAATCGAGGCCCTCAAGGGGCAGTATCGCTGCATCGTGCCCGAGCTTTGGGGTCACGGGGATTCCGATGTGCTGCCCGAGGGGCCCTGCACCCTGGCGACCCTGGCCCGGGATCACCTGGCGCTGCTCGATGCCCTTGGCATCGACGAGTGCGTGCTGGTGGGGCTCTCCATCGGTGGCATGTGGGGCGTGGAGCTGGCGCGCATGGCGCCTGCTCGCCTCAAAGGAGTGGTGCTGATGGACAGCTTCGTCGGCCTTGAACCCCAGATCACCTGCGAGCGCTATCTCGGCATGCTGGCGATGATCGAACAGGTCGGCGCTGTGCCTGCGCCCATCGCCGATCAGGTGGCGCCGCTCTTCTTCGCCCATCAACCGGACGCGGCCCTGATGGCCGGTTTCAAGACACGGCTGGCCCAATGGCCCGCCGACAAGGTGGCGAGCCTGGTGGCGGTGGGCCGCAGCTTCGTGACCCGGGAGGATCGCATCGACTGGATCGAAGAGATGAGGCTGCCCGCACTGGTGATGACGGGGTGTGAGGACAAGGCTCGCCCTGTGCTGGAGGGGTATCTGATGGCCGAGGTGCTGGGGTGCCCGTTCAAGGAGATCCCGGGGGCTGGTCACATCTCGACCCTGGAGAACCCCGCGTTCATCAACCGGGCGCTCGCCGAATTTCTCGCCGAAGTGGCAGGGTGGCACTGCGCCGGATAGCCGTAAAAAAGGAGCCATGGGCTCCTTTTTTGTTGCCCAGTCCGGATGGGGCTACCAGAGGTAGCCCACCCCGAAGCCTGCATAGAGTTCTCCCGGATGCTGGACGATGGGGCTGTCCGCGATGTCGTCGTCGTAGCGTTCGTAGTTGATGCCAAAGCCGCCAATCCAGTTGGCACTGAAGCGATAGCTGCCGATGAGGGAGACCATGGGGGAGAGGGTGGTGCCCGTGTTCCACGCCGGCCTGTCCGCCCTCGCTTCGTCTTGCGAGACACCGCCGAAGTAGTAGTTGGCGAGATTGTGGCTGCGCAGCATGACGCCGGCTCCCGGCATCAGCAGCAGGGGACCGCGGATGATGGGGAAGTTGGCCCACAGCATCAGCTCCTGACCGTTGCTGGTGCCGGTCACATCCGTGGTGGCCCGCACGCTCCAGAGGGCGTAGGGAGTGATGAGATCGGCCCCGAACCCCGCTTCGAACTGCCCCTTGCGCTTCTCCATGCCATGGAGGAAGGGATCGTCGTCCGGGTCCAGGTTGCCAAAGCGCATCCGGCCGAAGGCATAGGTCGAGAGGTTGCCATTGCGGCTCAGGTAGTAGCGGGCCCGATCCCCCAGATACATCAGGTTGTCACCAAAATAGAGGGCCCCCGGGATGGGCATCAGGGTGTCGTCCTGGTGCTGGTAACGGGCCTGACCGCCGATGACGGCCCCGCCCAGCACCAGCCCCTTGGGAATGGGGCTGTCAGGGCTGTCGCTGGAGAAGGCGCTGAGGGCCCCGATGTCGAGGTCTGCCCGGACGGGAGAACAGAACAGCAGTGCCAGAAAGGCACCCAGAGAGGCATGGCGCAGGGCAGGGAGTGGGGGCATGACAGATCCTTGTCGGTGGGTGGGCGTGGGAACGAATCAGACCGGCGTAGCAAGTCAAACGGATGTCGGTTTTCAATTAAACCCGATAAGGCAAGCATGAGCCAGCGTCACGGAAGTGCAGCTGGTGGCCGGTATCTGAAAGGGGCGAGACCCGGCCTCGCCCCTTGCCAGGGTCAGGGGGCTGGGCGGGGGAGATCTTCCCGCTTGGGCCAGGCGTTGAGCACCGCCTTGACCAGGGTGGCTAGGGGAATGGCGAAGAAGACACCCCAAAAGCCCCACAGACCGCCAAACACCAGCACGGCGATGATGATGGCCACCGGGTGCAGGTTGACCGTCTCGGAGAAGAGCAGGGGGACCAGCAGGTTGCCGTCGAGGGCCTGGATCACGAAATAGGCCACCATCAGCCAGGCGAAGTCGGGGGTCAGCCCCCACTGGAACAGGGCCACCATGGCCACCGGCACGGTCACCGCGGCGGCGCCGATATAGGGGATGAGCACGGAGAAGCCCACCGCGACCGCCAGCAGGGCGGAGTAGCGCAATCCCATCAGGGCGAAGGGCACATAGGTGGCGATGCCGACGATGACGATCTCGATCACCTTGCCGCGGATGTAGTTGATGATCTGGTCGTTCATCTCCACCCAGACCCGGTTCACCAGGGTGCGGTTGCGGGGCAGGAAGCGGCGCAGGCCTCCCATCAGCACCTGTTTGTCCTTGAGCATGAAGAAGACCATCAGGGGCACCAGGATGGCGTAGATGAGGATGGCCACCACGTTGATGAGGGAGCTCAAAGAGGCGCTCACCAGTTGTTCGCCGCCGGTCAGGATGCGCTGGCGAATGTTGTCGATGATGGTTTCCACCAGGCTGACGTCGATGATCTCGGGGTATTTTTCCGGCAGGGTGCGCACATAGTCCTGGGCATGGGCCAGCATGGCGGGGGCCTCCTTGGCCAGGTTGACCCCCTGGCTCACCAGCGTCGGGATGAGGCCCAGCAGCATCAGGGTCGTCACCGTGATGAACAACAGCAGGACCAGGCTGGTAGCGACGGTGCGAGAGAGGCCGCCTCGTTGCAGGCGACTCACCGGCCACTCCAGCAGATAGGCCATCACCAGGGCCACCAGCAGCGGTGCCAGCAGATCCCCAAACAGCCAGAGCACGGCAAAGCAGAAGACCAGCAGCAGGAAGAGGGTGACGGCATCGGGGTCGGAAAAACGGGTCTGATACCAGCGCTTCAATACATCTAACATCGAGGCTTCCTTGAATGGCGGCTCACGGGGTGGGTGGCATGGGCTAGGGGGCGAGCAGGGCGTCCCGGGGGGGACGGGCAACGACGAGCAGCAGGGAGAGGCGGACAGCTGACTCTTCCCGGGTCTGGACATGGTGACCCTGACGGCGCAGATAGGCGGGAATGTCCTGCCGGGAGCCTGCATCCCCGAGCTGGATGCACACGGATTGACCGGGCCGGGCCTGGCGCAACCAGAGCTTGAGCCGGATGAGGGGCTCGGGACAACGCCAGGGGGTCAGGTCGAGCTGTTCCATGAGATCTCCATCGCGTGCGTGGCGGTCATTATGGCCGTGATGAGAGGATGAAACAACGCTTGTGGGCCTTGAATGGCAAGGGTATTCTGCCGATGCCCGCTGGGGTCTGATTGGAGATAGAGATAACGTGGCACGTTTTTCCCCCCTGATAGCATCGCTTCCCCTGTTGGTCACCCTGATGGGGGCGACCTTCCACGCCCAGGGGAGCAACCAGTTGCCCGACATCGGTACCGCCGGGGTCGCCGCACTGCCCATCGAGCAGGAGGTGCGCTACGGCAACGCCTTCATGCGTTTTGCACGGGCGGGCCTGCCCATCATCGATGACCCCGTGCTCAACGAATACATCGACGATCTGGGCCAGCGGCTGCTGACCAATGCCGACGGGGTGCGCTTCCCGTTCACTTTCTTCCTCATTAATGATCCCAGCATCAACGCGGCGGCCTTCCTCGGTGGCCGGGTCAAGGTGCACACCGGCCTCTTCCTTTACGCCGAGAGCGAGAGCGAGCTGGCCTCGGTACTGGCCCACGAAATCACCCACGTGACCCAGCGTCACATCGCCCGTTACATGGAGGCACAGGCGAGCAGCTCCGCCATGACCCTGGCCGGCCTGGTGGGCTCCATTGCACTCGCGGTGATCAACCCCACCGCCGGCATCGCGGCCTTGCAGACCACGCTTGGCTTGTCGATGCAGTCGGCCATCAACTACACCCGGGACAACGAATACGAGGCGGATCGCATCGGCATGAAGACGCTGTATGACGCCGGGTTCGATCCCATGGGCATGGCCAACTTCTTCCAGAAGCTGGCGGCGGAGTACCGCTACGCCAGCAAGCCGCCGGAGATGCTGCTGACTCACCCCCTGCCGGAGACCCGGATCAGCGAAGCCCGAGCCCGGGCAGGGAGCTATGGCGCGCGCGCCCTGCCGCCGAGCCTGGACTTCTGGCTGGCCAAGGTGCGCATCCAGGTGCGCTATGGCACCGAGACGCCCCAGGCGCTGCTCACCTACTTCGACAGCCGCCTGCAGAAGGGGGATTACCCCCTCAAGGATGCCGCCATCTATGGCAAGGCGCTGGCCCTGTTGCAGCTCAAGCGCACCGACGAGGCCGACACCCTGATGCAGGAGCTGGCGACTCGTCACCCGGAGGATCTCTTCGTGGTGGATGCCCTGACCGACATCGATCTCGCCAAGGGGCGCAGCGCCCAGGCCATCGCCAGACTGGAGCGCTTCCGCACCCGGATGCCGGACAACGAGGTGGTGGTGGTGAACCTCGGCAACGCCTATCTGGAGGGGGGCAACTACAAGAAGTCCATCGCCATCCTGGACCCCTACGCCCGGGAGCACGACGAGAACAGCCTGGCCTGGAGCCTGCTGTCTGACGCCTACCGTAAGGCGGGCAGAATGACGGACCTGCACATGGCACGGGCGGAGACCCTTTCCCTGCGCGGGGACTATCAGGCGGCCATCGACGAACTGATCGTGGCCCGGGGCACCACCAGTGACAAGCTGACCCTGGCCCGCATCGAGGCGCGCATCACCCAGCTGGAGCGGGCCAAGAAGGATCTGGACAGCCTCAAGGGCTGAGTCCGGAGCGGGTTGATGGCAGGCGGGGTGCTCCTTTGGGGGCACCCCGCCTTGTTTTGCAGGCTAAAATAGGGCCTTTCATCGGTTTCAACGCATCTTGATGATGAAGAAATGAATGTGATGGATGGCTCTGCTATGGGGCGCTCGCCAGGCGGCGTTTTATCTCACCTATCTTCTGCTCGTCCAGCTCCCCCACCAGGGTCTCCAGCAGCGTGCCCCTGGCATCGAGCAGATAGCTGGTGGGCAGCGCCCCGGGCCTTGGGAACGGGAGGCGGGCGTCGTCATCCGGGATCATCAGGGGAACCCTGATGGCGTGGCGCCTTGCCAGCTCGGTCAGTTCGGTGGGGGAGGCGGGGTCATAGTTGATGGCGATCACCCGGATCCGCCCTTCCTGGTGCAATGTTGCCAGCAAGGGCATCTCCCGCAGGCAGGGGGCGCACCAGGGGGCGAAGTAGTTGACCAGCAGCGGCTTGCCACCGAGATCCGCGAGGCTGACCTTCTTTCCCGCGCCGTCGGTGAAGTCGGGTGCCGGGCTGCAGGCCCCCAGCAGGGTTGCCACAATCAGCCAACAGATCCGTTTCATTTCCATAGCCTTCCCGCTTACCCTGACCATCCGTTTCCCCTACAATAGCGCCATTGCTTGTCCCATCTTGCGATTAATCAGGGAGTTATCATGAGCGAGACCCAAATCTACCACAATCCGCGCTGCTCCAAGAGCCGTGAAACCCTGGCCTTGCTGGAACAGCACGGGGTCGCCCCCGAGGTGGTGCTCTATCTGGAGCAGGCCCCGAGCGAGGCACAGATCCGCACCCTCCTGAGTCAGCTTGGCTTCACGGATCCCCGGCAGCTGATGCGCACCAAGGAAGATCTCTACAAGGAGCTGGGGCTCGGCGAGGTGAGCGGCGATGACCTCATTCGTGCCATGCACCAGCACCCCAAGCTCATCGAGCGCCCCATCGTCATCAAGAACGGGCAGGCCCGCATCGGTCGTCCGCCCGAGCAGGTGCTGGAGATCCTCAAGTGACCACCCGCTTCGCTCGCCTGCTGACCCTGGCCGGTTTTTTCGGCCTGCTGGGTTGGGTCATCCTCTGGCATCTGTGGCTCTCGCCTCACCCGGACCTCAATCCCTGGCTGTTGCCGGTGATCTGGACGGTGCCGCTGCTCTTCCCCCTCAAGGGCATAGTGCAGGGCAATCCCTACACCCACGCCTGGGGCAACTTCGTGCTGATGCCCTACTTCCTACACGCCCTGACCCTGATCACCACGGATGAGGGGG
The DNA here is from genome assembly GCF_040908465.1 of Aeromonas sp. R10-1. NCBI lineage: Bacteria > Pseudomonadati > Pseudomonadota > Gammaproteobacteria > Aeromonadales > Aeromonadaceae > Aeromonas > Aeromonas sp. R10-1. Next base: position 34,419 of record NZ_JBFODT010000007.1, on the reverse strand, counting down.
AGCGGTGGTTGGCGGTGGTGGAGCTGGTTCTCACCACCCTGGCGTTTGTGGGCACCATCTATTACGCCCGCCTGCGCGGCCGCGAGCTGGGGCTGAGTATCCGCAAGTAAGGAAGGCTGAGCCCCTCCCTGTCCGCCTGCTGGCGGGCAGGGAATGTGTCTGAAACCGACGCAAGCCAGCGAATGGCATCTGGCGGTATCGCCCCGAAGTGACTTGCTTATCTCCTTGATTAATTTATGGATATTGATCGCTGATTGGCAGGGACGCGCCTCTGTTGACAGATCTGCCACCTGGTTTGCCAGCCTCAGTCAGCCCCTGTTATGCAAAAAGGGGTATGCTTGTGTTTTCACCAGACTCGAGTGATCCATATGACAATCCTGCGTTCCCCCCTGTTGCACAAGACCCTGCTGGCCCTGACCGTCTCCCTCTCCGTCAGCTCCCTCGCCGATGCCTGTACCCGCGCCGTCTATCAGGGGGAGGGAGCGCTGGTGGTGACCGGTCGTACCATGGACTGGCGCAGCGCCATGCCGACCAATCTCTGGGCGCTGCCCCGTGGCATCGCGCGGGAAGGGGAGGCCGGCGCGCACTCCATGACGTGGACGTCGCGCTACGGCTCCGTGGTGGCGGCAGGCTTCGATGCGGGCACCGCCGACGGCATGAACGAGAAGGGGCTGGTGGCCAACCTCCTCTATCTGACCGAGTCCGAGTATGTGACCCCGAGCGACAAGGATCCGCGCAAGACCCTCTCCATCTCGCTCTGGGCCCAGTATGCCCTGGACAACTTCGCCACCGTGGCCGAGGCGGTCGCCGCCCTGTCGAAGGACGAGTTCTATGTGGTGACCACCCTGACCCCGGATGGCAAGCCGGGCCAGCTGCACCTCTCCCTCTCCGATGCGAGCGGCGATTCCGCCATCTTCCAGTACGTGGGGGGCAAGCTGCAGATCTACCACGACCGCAGCTATCAGGTGATGACCAACTCGCCGACCTTTGACAAGCAACTGGCCCTCAACGACTACTGGGAGGAGATTGGCGGTCTCACCATGCTGCCCGGCACCAACCGCTCGGCGGATCGATTTGCCCGCGCCTCCTTCTACATCAAGACCCTGCCAAAGACCGACCAGGCCAACGAGGCGGTAGCCGGGGTGATGAGCGTGATGCGCAACGTCTCGGTACCCATGGGGATCAGCACCCCGGATCAGCCCAACATCTCCACCACCCTGTGGCGCAGCGTGGCGGATCAGCAGCATCGCCGCTATTTCTTCGAGCTGACCCATCTGCCCAACACCTTCTGGGTGAGCATGGACAAGCTGGATCTCGCCGCGGGGGCCCCGGTGCGCAAGTTGCCCCTGACCGAGCAGCAGCTCTATGCGGGGGAGACGGCGGAGAAATTCGTCCCGGCCAAGGCGTTTCGCTTCCTGCCGGCCAGCCCCAAGGCCTGAGCATTCCCCCGATGACAACGCCCCGCTCGGGGCGTTTTTTATGGTGGGGATGAGGTGGCAGTGCGGTGGGCGGCGATCTGCGCCTCGCAAAAGCGCATCAGCTCCGGGTAGAAGTGCAGGAAGGCGTGCTCGGCCTCGATCCAGCGAGCCTGATCCAGGGCGTGGAGCGCCTCCCCGAGCGGCACGGGGCGGCGCAGCCGACGACCGATGCCGTTGAGGGCCGCCCCCACCCCTTCCCGGTACAGGTAGGAGGCAAGCCAGTCCTGCTCGGCCATGCGCCGCAGGGCCATCGGCAGTCCCTGTGGTAGGCTGTGATGATCCAGGAGAAGTTGACCATAGCTCTGCGCCAGAAAGTGGGGCAGGGGGGCTGCGCTGAACCTCTGCCAGTGCTGGCTGAGCCAGTGATCGTAGAGCATGTCCACCACAATGCCGCCGAAGCGGCGCCAGGGGGGGTCGAAGCTCGCCACGGCGGCCCGATGGGCCGGGTGGGCATCGGTGAAGGCGTCTATCTTGCGGTGCAGCCAGATCCCCTCGTCGAAGTGGTCAGCGAGACCCGTCGGCAGCGGGCCCTTGATGAAGTCCCCCAGCAGGTTGCCGGTGAGGGAACTGCCGGTATGGGCCGCCAGATGGAGGTGGGCGAGAAAATTCATGGGATGGGGCTCGCGTGCCTGGGCGTGAACGGGTGATCCGAGCCTAACGAATCGTGGCCGGATTGACCATGGGCAGGATGTTTCATCCCCAAGTCCCCTTGCCGGGCAAATTTGAGGCGTGGTAAGGTGCTTGCCATCTTTGTCACAGGACGCGACAAATCACCATGATGCGCAAAGCCAGAGGCTTTTTTCTGGCCTTCTACTTCAAGCCTTTCTATCTCTCCGAGTGGTTCGACGAATAGGTCGAGGCCCCGGAGCAGTTCATTGACGCCCATGGCGGCGTAATCCCGCTCATCTGCAATTTGCCGTTTGTTGGCCATCGCTTGCCTCTGCCTGCGATGCCTTGACCGCGCCTGTGCGCTTTTTATGTAATGGAGTACTCACGATGAAGACCACACTGACCCTGTCAGCCCTTGTTGCTGCCTGTCTGCTCGCCGCCCCCGTCACCGCCAAGGAGTGGAAGACGGTACGCTTTGGCGTGGAGGGGGCCTATCCACCCTTCTCATGGACCGATGCGTCCGGAGAGATCAAGGGATTTGACATCGATCTTGCCAACGCCCTGTGCCAGCAGATGGCCGTCAGGTGCGAGCTGGTGGCCCAGGATTGGGACGGCATGATCCCGGCCCTGCTGTCGCGCAAGTACGACGCTATCATCGCCGCCATGTCGATCACCGACGAGCGGCGCAAGAAGGTCGACTTCACCGAGAAATATGCCCACATTCCCAACCGCTTCGTGGCGGCCAGGGGCACCGAACTGACGCTGACGCCGGAAGGGATGGCGGGCAAGCGCATCGGCGTGCAGCGGGCCACCACCCACGACAAGTACCTGACCGACAACTTCGGCTCCAGCGTCACCATAGTGCGTTACGGCAGTGCCGATGAAGCCTACCTCGACCTGAAGGCGGGACGGGTGCTGGCCCTGCTGGCCGACGCCTCGGCCATCGAACAGGGGTTGCTTGGCAAGGAAGGGGGCGACAAGTTCGACTATGTGGGGCCGGCCCTGACCGACCGTCAATGGTTTGGCGATGGCATGGGGATCGCGGTGCGCAAGGGGGATCAGGATCTCAGGGCCAAGCTGAACGACGCCATCAAGGCCCTGCGCGCCAACGGCAAGTATCAGGAGATCAACCGGAAGTACTTCAAGTACGATATCTATGGCGGTTGATGGGTAACAGTCGGAGGGAGCCTGCTCCCTCCTTTTTCATGCAGCAAGGAGAGACCCCATGTTGACCCTGATCGAGGGTGCGCAGATCCATAGTCCGGCCCCGCTCGGCCAGCAGGATCTGCTGGTGGCGGATGGTCGCATCGCCTGGATGGGCAAGGGACTGACGGTTCCGGTCGACTGGCCACTGACGCGGGTGGACGCTGGCGGCCGCTATCTGGTGCCCGGACTGGTTGACCCGCTCGCCCATATCACGGGAGGCGGCGGTGAGGGAGGCTTCGGCTTTCGCACACCGGAGCTCTCGGCAAGGGAAGCTCTGGCGGCGGGGGTTACCACGCTCGTGGCGGCGCTCGGCACCGACAGCCTGACCCGCAGCCCGGCCCAGGTGCTCGGCAAGGTGCGCGAGTTTCGCGCCGCCGGGGTGAGCGCTTACATGTATACCGGCTCCTATCACCTGCCGGTCAAGACCCTCACCGGCACGGTGGAGTCGGACATCATGCTGATCCCCGAAGTGCTGGGGGTGGGGGAGGTGGCCATCAGCGATCACAGGTCCAGCGCCCCCACCCACGACGAGCTGGCGCGGCTGGCGAGCGAGGCGCGGGTGGCCGGGCTGTTGTCCGGCAAAAGTGGCGTCAGCTTCTTTCACCTGGGGGATGGCCGCGGGGCGCTGTCGCCCTTGCGGGCCCTGCGCGATGACACCGACATCCCGCTGCGCCAGCTCTACCCCACCCACTGCAACCGCAATCCCTGGCTCTTTGCCGAGGCCATCGAGTGGGGTCGGGCAGGCGGCTGGGTCGACCTCACCACGTCGAGCTTCCCGGATCTGCTGGATGACGGGGAGCAGCTCGCGGCCGACGCCCTGGTGGCGTTGCTGGCGGCGGGCGTGCCCGTGGATCGCATCAGCTTCAGCTCGGATGCCAACGCCAGTCTGCCGCGCTTTGACGGCGAGGGGCGGCTCATCGAGCTGCGCTGCGGCCAGATAGGGAGCCTGTGGCAGGAGGTGGTGGCGGCCTGCGGCAAGGGGGTGGCGCTGGAGACGGCACTGGCGGTAGTGACGGCCAATCCGGCCAGGGCGCTGGGGCTTGCGAGCAAAGGTACCCTGGGAGTAGGGCAGGATGCGGATCTGCTGCTGATCGATCCTGATACGTTCGCCATCGAGCGGGTGATGAGTGGGGGGCGGTGGCGCACCTGAATACCGGCGCCTGTCATCCAGCCCGCTCAGTTCATCAACAAAAAGCCCGGCAGCAGTGCCGGGCTTTGTCGTGCCATGGGGTTCAGATGGCCAGGAACCCCAGGATCAGAATGGGGCCGAGCAGGCTCAGGATAAAGCCGGAGACGATGGCCACCGGCACCACCTGGATGCCGCCGGATTTCTGGATTACAGGCAGGGTGAAGTCCAGCGCCGTCGCGCCGCCGTAGCCGATGGCGGCGCTGGGGTGGCGGCGCATCAGCACCGGGATGATGAGGATGGCGATAAGCTCGCGCCCCAGATCGTTGATGAAGGCGGCGGAGCCCAGCACCGGGCCCAGCTTGTCCGCTACCAGAATGCCGGAGAGCGAATACCAGCCAAAACTGGAGCTCATCGCGAGGCCATGGGCAAAGGGCATGCCGAGCAGCTGGGCGGCCAGCAGGCTGCCGAGCCAGCTGCTGAGGATGACGGTGAGCGCGATCTTCATGCCCCAGGGGTTGAGCAGGATCTGGCGCAGGCGCATGCCGGAGTTGCGCATCTGGATGCCGATGAGCAAGAGCAGCAGCATCAGGGCCCACTCGCTCAACTTGTCGATGGGCAGGGCGCGCAGGTCCACCACCAGCCCCAGCAAGACGCCCCCCAGCACCACGAAACAGAGCTGGAGGGATTCCCACAACAGGTGCAGCTTGCTCGGCATCTTGCCGTCGCTGGCCTCGTGGGTGGGGGGGCTGCGTTTGTCCAGCCACCACAGGGCCAGCAGGTTGCACAGGGTAATGGCGGCGAGCATCACCCCTGCCACCTTGAAGATCACTGCCAGGTTGCTGCCCAGGTTCTCCACATAGGCCAGTCCCAGCCCCATCAGGAACAGGATGAGGTAGACCATCTTGCCCAGGGACTGGTTGACCAGCTTGATCAGACGGGCGGAAGAGAGGGGAACCAGATAGCCGATCACGAGCGGCAGCAGGATCAGCAACACATTGAGCAACATCGGGGCCTCGATCACAAAACGTGGAAAAACGGCACCTTATCACGACTTGTTGCACCTGTGTCACGGATCTGTGCATCAGCATGGCCCATACAGGACTTTTTTATCATATTGTTGTGTTTTTTGATGACAGTCGGCTCTGTACGCAAACGGGGAAAGAGGGCCACATCACCTGAAAAATCAATTTCATCCCCATGAAATGACGAGAGAAGGGGAATCTGCCCGGGTGAATAAAGTCCTTTTGGGTGACATCTGGCGGATATGGTGAAATATGCTTGCTACCAGTGCGCTGCGGGTATAAAAGAGCGGTAGGGAAGGTGCGACAAAAAATGGATTTTATGCAGACAAAGTGCTGAAAAATACTCAGTAGGCCAATAAAAATACAGATAAAACACCAAATACCTCGGTTCTGTATTGTTTTTTCACTACCTCAATGATATTTTCGCTGAAGGTTGCCATCGGTTAACGTTTTGTTAAATGGACGATGGTGGAGTCACGCCGAAGCGGCGTCTAGGGACAGACAAGGTTGTAATGGATGAGCGACGTTGCCGCACTGGAAGTTCGTGATCTGCACAAGTATTTTGGCACCCACGAAGTGCTCAAGGGCATCGATATGACGGCCCACAAGGGGGATGTGATCTCCCTCATCGGCTCCTCGGGTTCGGGGAAGTCGACCTTTCTACGCTGTATCAATCTGCTTGAAACTCCCTCATCGGGCAGCGTCTCCCTCCATGGGGAGCTGATCCGGATGAAAACCAGCCGTTCCGGCGAACGCCTGCCGGAAGACATGCGCCAGGTGGAGCGTATCCGCAGCCGGTTGGCCATGGTGTTTCAAAGCTTCAATCTCTGGTCCCACATGACCATCATGCAGAACATCATCGAAGTGCCCATCCAGGTGCTCAAGGTGCCCCGTGCCGAGGCCATCGCCAAGGCGGAGCATCTGCTCAACCGGGTGGGGCTGTGGGAGCGTCGCGACTATTATCCCGGTCACCTCTCCGGCGGTCAGCAGCAGCGGGCCGCCATCGCCCGGGCGCTGGCGGTGGAGCCGGAGGTGATGCTGTTTGACGAGCCCACCTCGGCCCTCGACCCTGAACTGGTGGGGGAGGTCCTTGGCCTGATGCGCGAGCTGGCGGAAGAGGGGCGTACCATGATGGTGGTGACCCACGAGATGTCCTTCGCCCGCGACGTGTCGAACAAGGTGATGTTCCTGCACCAGGGGCGCGTGGAGGAGGAGGGCAATCCCAAGGAGATCTTCGCCCATCCCAAGTCGGAGCGATTCAAGCAATTCATCTCGTCCATCTATTGATGGACGGGATTCAATTTCAACCATCCGTACTTTCAACGATCGACGTGTTTATCAAGGAGAGATACATGAACAAGCTGATGCTGGCGACTGCCGTGATGACGGCCCTGTGTTCCGGTAGCCTGATGGCCAAGGAGTGGAAAGAGGTCCGGATCGGGGTGGAAGGAGCCTATCCCCCCTTCTCCTGGACCGAGCCGAGCGGCGAGGTGAAAGGCTTCGACATCGACATCGCCAATGCCCTGTGCGACGAGATGAAGGTGAAGTGCACTCTGATCAAGCAGGACTGGGACGGCATCATTCCGGCGCTGCTGTCGCGCAAGTATGACGCCATCATCGCCACCATGGACATCACCGAAGAGCGCAAGAAGAAGGTGGACTTCACCCAGAAGTACCAGCACATCCCGGCGCGCTTCGCCGCCAAGAAAGGGACCGAGATCCAGCTCGACAAGGCCTTCATGGACGGCAAGACCATCGCCGTGCAGCGTGCCACCTCCATGGATACCTACATCACCGACAACTTCCCCAACGCCACCATCAAGCGCTACGGCACTGCGGATGAAGCCTACCTCGATCTGAAATCCGGCCGTGTCGACTACGTGATGGCCGACTCCGCCGCCATCAGCGACGGCCTGCTGAAGAAGGAAGGGGGCGATGCCTTCGAGTTCATCGGCCCGAAACTGACCGATCCCAAGTGGTTTGGCGAGGGTGCCGGCATCGCGGTGCGCAAGGCTGACAAGGATCTGAAAGAGAAATTCAATGCCGCCATCCTGGCCCTGCGTGCCAATGGCAAGTACAAGGAAATCAACGACAAGTACTTCGACTTCGACGTGTACGGCGAGTAAGCCGACGTCAGGCGAACAACGACAGGTTGATCCCGTCAGTAGTCATCGGGCCCGTTGCCTTCCGCTGGGAGTGACGGGCCCGATTGCGATGGAGCTGCATTGCATATGTTTGATTTGAAAGGATACGAAACCTCTCTGCTGGAGGGGGCCTGGATCACCCTGGAGGTGGCGCTTGCCTCCCTGCTGCTGGCCCTGGTGCTCGGCATGCTGGGGGCCCTGGCCAAGCTCTCTCCCTACAAGTGGGCACGCGGCATCGCGGCGGCCTACACCACCGTCATTCGCGGCATCCCGGATCTGGTGCTGATGATGTTGCTCTTCTTCGGTGGTCAGGTGCTCATCAACGGGATCTGCACCTGGGTCAACGAGGCCTACAACAACCACCTGCTGGCGAGCAACCCGAACCAGGAGTGGGTCTCCCTGCTGCCCGATTACATCGACATCAGCCCGTTTGCGGCCGGGGTCGCCACCATCGGCTTCATCTTCGGTGCCTACATGACCGAGACCTTCCGCGGCGCCATCCTGGCGGTGGACAAGGGGGAGCTCGAGGCGGCCCGTGCCTTCGGCATGCGGGCAAGCCAGGTCTTTGTGCGGATCCTCTTTCCCCAGATGATGCGCCACGCCCTGCCCGGGTTTGGCAACAACTGGCTGGTGCTGCTGAAAACCACGGCCCTGGTCTCCATCATCGGGCTCGATGACATGGTGCGAAAGGCGTCGCTCGCGGCGGGTTCGACCCAGCAGCCTTTCACCTTCTACATGGCGGTGGCGCTGATCTTCCTGGTCTTCACCGCAGTCTCTACCTCGGCGCTCAAGTGGGCCGAGCGTCACTACGCCATCAAGACGAGGTAAGCCATGGATTTCTCGATCATTCTCAAGGAGTGGCCCACCTACTGGGAGGGTCTCTATACCACCATCTGGCTGGTGGCCGCCTCGCTCATGCTGGGGCTCATGCTGGCGGTGCCCATGGGCATACTGCGCAACAGCCGCAACTGGTTGATAAAGGGGCCAATCTGGGCCTATATCTACTTCTTTCGCGGCACCCCGCTCCTGGTGCAGCTTTTCATCATCTACTACGGTGCCGCCCAGTGGGAGTGGCTCAAGAACAGTGCGGCCTGGACCCTCTTCTCGGAAGCCTGGTTCTGTGCCCTGCTGGCGTTCACTCTCAACACCGGCGCCTATACCGCCGAGATAGTGCGCGGCGCCGTGATGAACATGCCCAAGGGGCAGATAGAAGCGGCAAGCGCCTTCGGCATGACCCGCTGGCAGACCCTGACCCGCATCATCCTGCCCAACTCGTTTCGCCGTGCGCTGCCGGCCTACAGCAACGAGGTGATCTTCATGCTGCAGGGATCGGCGGTGGCGGGCATCATCACCATCGTCGATCTGACGGGGGCCGCGCGGATCATCAACTCCCGCTACTACAGCCCGTTCGAGGCGTTCCTGACCGCAGGTCTGCTCTACATGCTGCTCACCTTCGTCATCGTCTGGTTGTTCAAGAAGTGGGAAGCCCGCTGGCATGCCCACCTGCGCCCGCGCAGCGTCTGACTGCCAGCAGAGAAAAAGCCCGCAACTGCGGGCTTTTTTTATGGACCCCGGGCAGGCTCAGCGCCCCAGGTACTCCCTGTCGAAGAAGGTGTTGACCCAGTGGGGGCGATAGACGGCGAGCAGGGTCATGGTCATGCCGTTGAGGAGCGCCTCGGGGAAGAGCAGCAGCGGCCAGATGGAGAGGTAGTCGGCGCTGATGGTGTGCCAGGAGTAGGTGCCGCTCACCCCCATCAGCAAGGCGCTGGCGATCACCTTGGCCGAGATGCTCAGCGCCCCCCCGAGAAATGCTGCCACGAACAGATAGACGAAGAGGTGGCGAGGCAGCCAGGCCCAGCTCCCCAGAAACAGCAGCCAGCTGGTGGCCACCGGCAGGGCAACGCCGATGAGGGCTTGCCAGCCAATGTCGGCCAGGGGGATGACCCCGAAGTAAGCGAGGAGCAGCAGGGTGAGGCAGGGGGCAAGCAGGGCGAGGCGCCAGCCCAGCAACAGGGTCAGGCTGGTGAGGCCTAGAAAGTGGATCTCGAGCCCCTCGTGCAACCCGGCCCGCAAGGTCCACAGCGGTACCAGCACGATGGCGCCGCCGAGGCAAAGATGCTGATAGAGCGGGTGGGCGCCAAGGGTGCGCAGCAGGGAGGCGTTCAGACTGAAGGCGAGCAGCACCAGCCAGAGCAGGAGGGCGGCGACTTGTCCTTCACTCATGAGCGGTTCCCCCGGATGCGGCTGTCGGTGATGGCGCCGTGGCGAACGCCGGCGCAATGAAAAGAGGCCGCCCTCTGCCGGGCGGCCTCCTGTCTCAATACTTCACGTTGGGGTGATACTTGCCAAGGATGCCCTGGACCCTGTCCATGGTCTCCTTGCTGGGGGGCTTGATGCCGACCAGATCATAGGTATCTCCCAGCACGTCCCACTTGTGCTTGCCAAGTTCGTGGTAGGGCAGCAGCTCCACCTTCTCGACGCACTCCCCCAGCTCGGCGATGAACTGGCCGAGTCCTTCTGCGCTCTCGTCATCGTCGGACCAGGTGGGCACCACCACGTAGCGGATCCACATGGTCTGACCGCGGGAGGCCAGGTAGCGGGCGAACTCCAGGGTGTACTTGTTGCTGACGTGGGTGAGGGGAATGTGCTTCTCGTCGTTGATCTGCTTGATGTCGAGCAGCACCAGATCGGTGTTGTCCAGCACCCGGTCGAGCAGCTCGTCGTAGTGACGCACGAAACCGTTGGTATCCAGGCAGGTGTGGATCCCCTGGGCCTTGCAGGCGGTGAACAGTTCGGCGATGAACTCCTGCTGCAGCATGGCCTCGCCGCCGGAGGCGGTCACGCCACCGCCGGAGGCATTCATGAAGTGACGATAGCTGGTGAGATCCTTCATCAGCTCGGGCACGGTGACCTCGCGGCCGCCCTGGGTGTCCCAGGTGTCCCGATTGTGACAATACTTGCAGCGCATCAGGCAGCCCTGCATGAACACGATGAAGCGGATGCCGGGGCCGTCGACGGTCCCGCAGGTCTCGACGGAGTGGATCCGGCCAATGATGTCGGCAGTGCCGGTGTCGCTGGCTTCAACGGTCGGGATCCGCTGCGTGCCGGGGGTGGCAGGTCCCTTGGATTCAACGGCGGGGATCCGGTTAATGACTGACATAGACGACTCCAATGGTGCGGACAAGGTTCGAGCGGTCGTTATTTTATGACAGAAAGCCCTATAAATCCTACCAGTTTAGCCCGCAGGGGTGGCACCCAGCAGGCTCTCCAGTGCCTTGACGGGGAGCGGCCGGCTGGTGAGGAAGCCTTGATAATGCTGGCATCCCAGGGCCTTGAGCACGGCGAGCTGCTCCTCTTCCTCCACCCCTTCGGCGGTGACGGTGAAACGAAACACCCGGGCGAGATCCAGGATGGCCTTGACGATGGCCTTGTCCTGTTCGCTGTGGACCAGGGTCTGGATGAAGCTTCTGTCGAGCTTCACTTCGTCGGCGGGCAGATCCCGCAGATAGGCCAGGGAGGAGTAGCCCGTGCCGAAGTCGTCGATGGAGATGAGCAGGCCGAGGGCCTTGAGCTGGCGGATCCTGGCGATACTCTCCAGCCGGTTTTCCAGCACCACGGACTCGGTGATCTCCAGCAACAGGCGCGATGGGGGCACCCCGGTGTCCCGCAGTATGTACTCCACCTGCTGCACGAAACCGGCGGTGTGGAACTGGCGGGCGCTGACGTTGACCGACAGATGGGGGATGGCGAGGCCGTTGTTGAGCCAGAAGCTGTACTGGGCGCAGGCGGTCTTCATCACCCAGTAGCCTATCTCCTGGATCAGGGTGGTCTCCTCGGCGATGGGGATGAACTCCCCGGGTGGCACCATGGTGCCGTCGGCCTTCTGCCAGCGCAGCAGCGCCTCTATGCCCGAGAGCGTGCCGTTGTCGACCCGGTATTGGGGCTGGTAGTGCAGCACCAGCTCGTTGTTGCGCAGGGCATCGCGCAGCTGGTTGTTGAGAGAAAGCTTGCTCTTCTCTTTTTCCGCCATGGCTTCACTGAAGAAGATATGGTTGCCCTGGCCCGCGCGCTTGGCCATGTGGACGGCGGTATCGGCCTGCTGCATCAGGACAAGGTGATCCTTGTCGTCATCGCTGAACAGGCTGATCCCCACGGAGGCGCTGCAGTGCAGCTTGTGATCGCCGATGTCGAAGGGGGCACGGAAGATCCCCATCAGCTCCCGGGCAAAGTGCTCCGCCAGGATCTTGGCGGTGATATAGCCCTGGCCCAGTGCCGTGAAGAGCAGGGCAAATTCGTCACCCGAAGTGCGGGCGAGCACCAGGTTCTCCTGGGGCAGGGACTTGAGTCGCACCACCACGGCCTGGAGCAGCAGATCGCCGCAGGCGTGACCGAGGGAGTCGTTGATGGATTTGAAGTTGTCCAGATCCAGCAGCAGCAGGGCCCCCCACTGACCACTCGGGGCCTGCAGGGTGCGCTGCATGATGTCGGTCAGGCTACGCCTGTTGTAGAGATCGCACAGGTCGTCGTAGTAGGCGAGGCGCTCGATGTGGCGGGCGGTCTCTTTCTCCTGGGTGATGTCGTGGAAGCTGCAGACGAAGTGACTGATCTCCTCCTCCTCGTCCTTGACCCCGCTCACCATGAGCCGCACCGGGAAGAGGTGTCCTTCCCTGTGCAGGCATTGTTCCTCCCCGAGCCAGTATCCCTGCCGGTTGACCGCCGCGATCACCTCCTCCTTGAGGGTGTCGCCATAGTAGGTGGGCCTCAGGGCGTCGATGTGCAGGCCCAGCATCTCCTCGCTGGCAAAGCCGGTGATGCGGCTGAAGGAGGCATTGACCTTGAGGATGATGCCCCCGTGATCCATCACCAGCAGGCCGTCGTGGGTGTTGAAGGCCACTTCGGCCAGGCGCAGGGCATCGTCATTGGCCAGGCGCTGCAACTCGCTGGCGGCCCGCTCGCGCTGTTCGTAGAGGACGTCCAGCAGTGGAGCGGGATCGGCCAGAGGGGTGGCGAGCAGCAGGGTGAGCTGCCCCAGGGGGAGACCGTTTGGCCCCGGGAAGGGGATGCCGACATAGGCCTTGGCGTCGAGGGCCAGCAGCTGGCTGGACTGGGGATAGCGCAGGGCCAGATCTTCCACGTAGAGACTCTGCCCGTGCTGGAAGATCTCCCGGCCCGGGCCGATGTCCATGGGCATGGGTTTGACGACGGCGAAGGCATCCCCCTCCACCACGCAGCGGGGAATGAGCCAGAGATCCTGGCCGCGAGGCTGAAACTCGCCGATCCAGCCCCTGTGGGCACCGCTCAGGCCCATGGCCCAGCGCAGCAGGGCGCGGCAGTAATCGTTGCCGGTCAGGTTGGCCAGCCCCGGGGGAGGCGCGAGGTCCGGGGTGTCGGTCGCCACGGGGTCCGGCTGCCAGTGGCCGAGCAAACGGGCGCAATGACGCACCAGTTGCAGGGTGTCATCGCTGATGAGGGTGCTCTCGGCATACTCCAGGCTGAGCACGCCGATGAGCTTCTCCTGCTCCAGCAAGGCGCCGTCCAGGCGGGAGCAGACATTGGCATCGGCCAGATAGTAGTGCTGGCTCAACATGGGCTGGTGGGCCGCCTCCGAGAAGCTCAGGGCGCCCCGGGCGCGCAGGGCCCGGATGTAACGGCTGTCTCCGCGAATGGCACCGAGCGCGTCCACCCCCAGGGTGAACACCGGGGTCAGCTGCTCGCCGCCAAGGGCGCCATGGGCCTGGTAGTGCCAGAGGATCAGGCGATCGGCCCCCAGGCACTCCTTGAGGCTCTCCAGCATGGCGTCATACTGCTGCTGGCTGGCCATCTGGCTCAGGCGCGGCAGTTGCAGGGACAGGCTGGCGGCGCTCTGCTGGGACTGGGTCTGCAGGCAGATGAGCCAGAAGGCGTCCTGCTCGTGGGAGAGGGAAATGTGCCAGAGGAGAGCGTCAAAGCGCAGCACCAGCTTGCCCCCCTTGCCGCTGGCCAGCCGCTGCTCGATGGGCTGGCGCAGGGCGTCCGGCAATTGGGCCGGCCAGGCACTGCGGGGCTCGTCGAGCCAGTGGAGCGGCGTCTGCATCACATCGGTCAGGGCGACCAGCCGTTGACTACGGGTATCCAGGCGGAAAAACAGGGGGGCCTGGCTGGCGGTCGGAAGATGGCTGAGCGCGGTAGACGACATGAACTGACACTATCCTGTTGAGCAATTGTCGGAGGGCAAGAATACTGCAAATCCGTGGCAAACAAAATTTCATTGAATTCTAAATTAGATAAGTCTAATTTATTGGTCATTTCATGTTGAGTGGAGTCTTGCAGATGAAACGGATCCTGATTGTGGGTGGTGTGGCCGGGGGAGCGTCCGCCGCCGCCCGTGCCCGCCGTTTGAGCGAAGAGGCGGAGATCGTGATGTTCGAGCGGGGCGAGTTCGTGAGCTTCGCCAACTGCGGTCTGCCTTATCACATCGGGGGGGATATCCCGGATCGGGATGCCCTGCTGCTGCAGACACCGCAAAGCTTCAAGCGCCGTTTCAACGTGGATGTGCGGGTGTTTCACGACGTCATCGAGATAGACAGGGCCGGCAAGAGCCTGCTGGTGCGCAACCTGCTCACCGGCGAAGAGCGGCGCGAAGCCTACGACGTGCTGCTGCTGAGCCCGGGCGCTGCCCCCATCCGGCCTCCCTTCCCCGGCATCGACAGCCCGGGGGTACACACCCTGCGGAGCATTCCCGACATGGATCGCATCCTGGCGGCGCTGGCGCACGACAAGCCCCGCCACGTCACCGTGGTGGGGGGCGGTTTCATCGGGCTGGAGATGATGGAGGCGCTGCACCAGCGCAAGCTGGATGTCACCCTGCTGGAGCTCTCCGATCAGGTGATGGCGCCGGTGGACAAGGAGATGGCCAACCTGCTCCACGCCCGCATCCGGGAGGAGGGGGTCGATCTTCGCCTGCGTACCGGCCTCGCTGCCATCGAAAGCCTGGAGGTGCCTGCCGAGAAGACTGCCGCCGTGGCGACCGCCCAGCGGGGTGGACTGCGCCTGACCCTGAGTGACGGCTCTCATCTCGACACCGGCCTTCTGATCCTCGCCATCGGCGTCAAGCCCGAGACTCTGCTCGCCGCCAAGGCGGGGCTGGTGCTGGGACCGCGGGGCGGCATCAAAGTGGATGCCGGGATGCGTACCTCGGATCCCTGCATCTTCGCGGTGGGGGACGCGGTGGAGGAGACCGATTTCGTCACCGGTGAATCCGTGCTCATTCCCCTGGCGGGCCCGGCCAACCGCCAGGGGCGCATTGCCGCCGACAACATGCTGGGGCGAAGCGAGACCTACAAGAAGACGCAAGGGACCGCCATCTGCAAGCTGTTCGATCTGGCGGTGGCGAGCACTGGGCTGAACGAGAAGCGACTGGTGCAACTGGGATTGCCGTTCGAGAAGGTCTATGTCCACCCGGGCAGCCACGCCGGCTATTATCCTGGCGCCCATCCGATCAGCCTCAAGCTGCTGTTTGCCCCCGATGGCAAGATTTACGGCGCCCAGGCCATCGGCAAGGATGGCATCGACAAGCGCATCGACGTGCTGGCGGTGGCCCAGCGCGCCGGTCTCACCGTGTTTGATCTGCAGGATCTGGAGCTCACCTATGCGCCGCCCTTTGGCTCGGCCAAGGATGTGATCAACATGGCCGGGTTCGTGGCGAGCAACCATCTGAAGGGGGACACCCTGCTCTGCCACGCAGCCGAGGTGCAGGCTCGCCACCCCCATCAGCAGGTGGTGGATGTGCGAAACGGCCCCGAACTCGACAAGCTGGGGCGCATCCCGGGGGCGCTGCACATCCCCCTGGACGAGCTGCGCAGCCGTCTTGATGAGTTGCCCAAGGATAAAGAGCTGCTCATCAGCTGCCAGGTGGGTTTGCGCGGTCACGTGGCCTGCCGCCTGCTGAGCCAGCACGGTTTTCGGGTCAAGAACCTCTCCGGCGGTTTCAAGACCTGGCAGACGGTGATCGCCGAGTAGATGCCCCAGGCTGACATGGCCCGATTGATCACTCTGTATGCAAACGGGCCACTCCAGTGAGTGGCCCGTTTTGTTGCCGCAGGGGTTTGCCGCAGGTGGCCCCTCGCTGTCAGGGGGTCACGTCATCGAACTGCTTGCGAATGTGGTGCTGCAAGACCGCGAGCATGGAGGCGCCGGAGAGGCCTATCATCAGGGCACCGTTGACTGCCTCCAGGGGGCCGAGCAGCTTCCACTGCGGGCTCATGACGATGTCGCCATAGCCCAGAGTGGCGAAGTTGACCCCGGAGTGATAGACGGCCTCCTGCAGGGTATCGAACTCCCCTAGCCACAGGAAGAGCCCGCCCCAGACGCCGATCTGGGCCAGGTTGCCCAGCATCACCAGAGTGATGATGCCAAACAAAGCCAGCATGCCGGCCAGGGCCCCCTCGCGTCGATTGAATCGCTTGACGTAGAAGCGGATGCACCAGACGGATACCAGGGATTGCAGCAGCATGTTGACCAGGATCACCGGGATGCCGACCAAAAAAATCGTTAACATATCAATCTCCTAGCTTGGCTTCTGCCAGTGGGCGGCCGACTGGCCACCACTGTTCGAGCAGCAAGATACAGAGCCAGCCATAGCCGGCCACCACCAGATAGAGGCCGCAACGCATGGCGGCCGCCAACCACACATCCTTGCCGGTGGCGCTGTCCTCGATGGCCGGGCCAAACAGGATGAGCGCCGTGATCCAGGCGTTGCTCCAGAAGGATGGCGGGAAACGCCCCGCCACCAGCCGCACCAGGCGCCGCGCCAGCCAGAGGGTCATCAGGGCCAGCATCAGCACCAGCATCAGGAGCGAGGGCCAGAGGCTGAGCCCGAGCCAGAGTGCGAACGCCAGCAGGGCGCCCATCAGGGTCGAGAGCACCAGCTCCTGGCCCGCCTGTCTGGCGTTGAGGGAGGTACTCTGCTGGGCCAGGGTCACCGTCTTCATCACCGCCGGAATGTAGAACGCCGGATTGCCGAGGGCCATCAGCCACACCGGCAGCACCATGGCGACGGCGCGCAGCGCCAGCCGCTCGGGGTGTTCGGGGGGCAATGGCACGGGCCTTGCCGCCGCCCCGGCCACCGGCAGGGGAGGGAAGAGCGCGTGGGCCAGGCGGTTGACCAGGGTGCCTATCAGGATCCCCAGTCCCATCATCTGGGCAAGGGCGATGGCAAGGGACTGCTCGATGAGACCGGCCACCGGGATCACCGTGATGGCCATGATGAGCAGCATGGCGGCGGCCCCCTTGCCGGCCATCGCCTGCTGCATCAGCAGGTAGAGCAGCAGGGCGACGAGCAGCATGGCCGCCAGGGCATAGTGGGTCAGCAGGGGCACCAGCAGCACGCCGCCGACCATCACGGCCAGCAGCAGAGCGCCACCCAGCAACCCTTTGCCAAGGCTGAGCGGCTCGCCGGGTCGGCACAACACCACCCAGGCCATGATGACCCCGAGGTGGGGCATGGGTAGCGCCAGGCCGTAACAGATCCCCGTCGCGAGCCCGATGCCCGTGCCAATGCGCAGTACAGCCTTGTCGGCGTTATGCATCTGGCGTCTCAATAGAGGAAGGAGAAGAGGCTCATCAGGCGGATATAGAGCGTCCCCAGGAGGTGCATCACCCCGCTCTCGCCGGTGTAGACCAGCACGTCGGCCTGACCACCGATCCGCAGCGCCTCGACCGGTGGAAAGTCGTCGCCCTTGAAGGCGACCTTGACCGGGAAACGCTGGGCCTGGCGCAGCCAGTCGCGGTTGTTGTCCACCGTGGGCAGGGTACCGGCGGGCTGGTTCTTGCCATCGCCCACCCCGTAGCCGACGCTGCGGACTTTCCCCTCGAACAGCTGTCCAGGCAGGCTGTCGAGCAGGATGGCGACCTTGTCCCCTGGTCGAATGTTGCCGAGGTTGTTCTCCGTCAGATCCGCCGATACCCAGACGTCGTGGATGGCGATCAGGGTCATGGCCGGGGCGCCGGCCCCGATAAACTGGCCCGCATCCGTGCTCAAGTCGGTGATGAGCCCCCGGCCCGGCGCCACCACGTGGGTGTTCTGGCGATCCAGCTCGGCCTTGTGCACCGCCGAGCGGGCACTGAGCAGCTGGGAGTTGTCATCGCCGCTCTCCCCGGCGGCCTCGATGGCGCGGCGAACGTCGGCTTCGGCCGCCGCCACCTGGCTCTTGGCGGTCTCGCGGCTGGCCTGGGCCACCTCCAGGCGACGCACCGAAATGGCCCCCGGATCTTCCCGATAGAGCCGCTCCTGGCGCTCGGCATCCTTGGCCGCGTTGTCGTAGGCAGCGCGCATGGCCATCAGGGAAGCCTCGGCCGCCTTGACCCCTTCGGTATTTGCCTTGACGCCGCTCAGCACCGTCTGGTAGTCGGATCTGGCCTTGGCCAGGGCGATGTCATAAGGCTCGGGATCGATCTCGAACAGGGGGGCGCCAGCCTCCACGTCCTGATTGTCGTGGACATAGACCCGCTTGATCTGGCCTGCCACCTCGGCGGCGACGGGGACCACGAAGGCCTGCACCCGGGCCTGGGAGCTGTAGGGGGTCAACCTGTCCGCCAGCAGATACCAGGTGAGCAGGAGGAGGATCGCGGCCAGCAGCCCGAGGGTGGCGCGGCGGCTGGCCTGGCCGGGAGAGGCTGTGTCAGTCATGGGAGTTTGCCTTCTGTGTCATGGGGGAGTGGGCTGCGTCGAGCAGGGGGGCCCAGTCGGCGCGCGTGCGCAGTTGAGCCTCCACCTTGGGGGTCACCAGGGGACGTTCGCGCCCCTGTTCCCAACCGCCACCCAGTGCCTTGTAGAGGGTGATGAGGTCGCGCATCCGGGCACCACGGCTGTTGACCAGGCGCTCCTGCTGGTTGAACAGGGCACGCTGGGAGTCGAGTACCCGCTGGAAGTCCGCCATCCCCTCGCGGTACTGGGTGTTGGCGATTTCGAGGGAGCGGCGGGCGGCTTCGCCGGTCTGGGTCAGCAGGGCGATCTCCTCCTGGCCGTTGGCATAGGCCACGGCCGCGTCATCCACCTCGCGGGCCGCCTTGAACACGCTGTCGCGATAGCGTTCGTGAAGCTGCTGGAAGCGGGCGTCCTGCACCAGGATCTGGTTGCCGAGCCGCCCCTGATCCAGCAGGTTCCAGCTCAGCGACGGCCCGACGGCCCAGGAGAAGGTGCCACTTTCCCCGCCGCTGGCATTGACTCCCAGGGTGCCGAGCAGGGTGATGGAGGGGTAGAGCTCGCTCTCGGCCACCCCGATGAGGGCCGACTGGGCGGCCAGCTGGCGCTCCGCCACCCGCACGTCGGGACGGCGGCGCAGCAGATCCGCGGGCATCTCGGTGACCAGGGCCAGCTCGCCCTGGGGGATCTTGCCGGTGTTGGTGGTCATCTCGGGCAGGGGACCCGGGGCGCGGGCGAGCAGGGTGGAGAGGGCGTTCTGGCTTTGGCGCAGGCTGGTCTCGAGCTGGGGAATGCCGGACAGGGTGCCCAGGTACTGCGTCCTGGCTTGCTGCACGTCCAGCTCGGCGCTGTTGCCGCTCTTGAACAGTCGCTCGGTGATCTCCAGGCTGCGCCGCTGGATGCGGGCATTCTCCCGGGCGATCTGGAGCCTGGCCTCCAGGGTACGGATGCTCACATAGAGCTGGGCCACCTGGGCGGCCATCAACACCTGGATGTCGTCATACTGGGCCAGGCTCGCGAAATAGCTGGCATCCGCCGCCTCGACTCCGCGCTGGAACTTGCCCCAGAAGTCGAGTTCCCAGCCGAGGTTGAAGCCGGCGCCGTAGCTGCTGCCCGCGCTGCTGTGGCCGCCCCGGGTCTGACCTGCCTGGAGGAATTCTGCCGTTCCCACCGTCGCCTGGGGGCCGAGCAGGCTCTCGGCGATGCCAAGCTGGGCCTGGGCCTCGAGGATCCGCAGGCCGGCGATCCGCACGTCCGGATTCTTGAGGAAGGCCTCCTCCACCAGGGCGCTCAGCACGGGATCGTGCAAGTTGTCCCACCATCGTCGGTAGTCGGTCACCGTCACCGCCTGCTGACCCTCGCTGGCGCTGTGCCAGTTGGCCATCTCCTCGACACCGGGGGCCTGATAATCGGGCCCGAGCAGAGTACAGGCACCGAGCAGCAGGCAGGTGCCCCCTGCAAACAGGGGGCGAAGGAGAGAAAGTGCGTCGGCCATGGGGTTATTTTTCCGCGTTGGCCAGACCGTCGTTGACCCAGGCCATGAAGATGCGATAGCCGATGGAGAGCAGGGTGGCACCGATGAACATGCCGAGGATGCCATTGGTGGCCATGCCGCCGAGGGCCCCCAGCAGCACTACCGGCATGGGCGCATCGACGCCACGCCCCAGCAGCAGCGGCTTGAGCACGTTGTCGGCCATGCCGGCCACAACCAGCAGCACTGAGTAGATGACGTTGAGCAGGGTGCCGTGATCCCCCGCCATCCACATGAAGGCAATGGCCGGTCCCGTGACCAGGATGACGGGGACCTGGGCGATACCCAGGATCAGCGCCAGGACGAAGAAGATGCCGACCGCCGGGATCCCGGCGAGGGACATGATGACGCCAGCCAGCAGGGCCTGGATGAAGGCGACCCCGATGACCCCCATGGCCACGGCCCGGATGGTGCTGGTGCACAGCTTGGTCAGGGCGAGGCCCTTGCGCTCATCGGTGATGCGCATGGCGATGCGCTCGGCGCTGATGGCACCCGGTGCACCCCAGGCCATGATGATGCCAGCCACGATGAAAGAGGCGACGAAGCCCAGCAGGCCGCCTCCCATGCTGGCGAGCATGGCGACAGTCTGCTTGGCCATGTCGCCGAGCTGCGGCTTGTAGCTGATGAGGAGGCTCGGCAGATCCACGGATGCCTTGGTCCATAAGGCGTGCAGCTTGGCACCGATCAGCGGGATGCTGGCGATGTCGGCGGAAGGCGCCGGAATCACCAGAGTGTTGTTGTTCACCTTGTCTATCAGGGCGCTGACGCTGTCTCCCAGGGAGCCGAGCATGGCAACGGTGGGGGCCACGATGAGCAGGATGCCCAGCAGGACCAGCAGGGTGGACGACTGGCCCTGTTTTCCCCCGAGTCGGGCGGCAAAGCGCTGATGGAGGGGGTAAAGGGTGACCGCCAGGATCAGGGCCCACAGCATCATGTTCATGAAGGGGTAGAACACGGTGAAGCAGAACGAGCCTAGCGCCAGAATAAGGCCAAATTTGATGAACATGTCCAGGAATCGGGCAACCAATCTTTTTTCGACGAGGGACAGATCGTTATTTTCCATGCTGATATGACTCCAGAGAGGGATGGATGCATGACCCCGCTGACCCTGTGTGAACTCAAGGTCGGCATTCTGGTCGATGGACAATTAATAAGTTTGTTTTCAATGGTTGAGGCATACATCGAGCGCACCTGCACGTTATGTATGGCACAGGTGTTCAAGGCTTAAAAAATATTTATCTGCTTGATATGTCGTTGATTGGAAGGCCTGCATTGAGCAGGGCCGAGAATAATGAATGGCCCGATCACGCACAAGTGAACAGTGGTGCCCGGTTTAGCCTGGGTTCAGAAAATCACGACAATCCTCTTTCATGGAACAGGACATCGCATGCAGGGTCTCGAATAAACCTCGCGGTTCACGGGGCGTCGCGCTCCCGTCCGAGGCGATGTGCCCATTTCTGTTGGCCGATGCCGCCCGACATGGCAGTTGGTGTTCCCGGGAGTGACGCTTTATTCTATTGGCTCCTGCGCTGCGGCGATCCAACCCGGGATGAACACCATGCACCTCTCTCTCTCCTGCCCCGTGACTCGTCTTCCCCGTGTGGCCTGGCTGGCGGCGCTGCTGCTGGCTGGTTGCGGCCCCGACAAGCCTGTCAGCCAGGTGCCGACGACTGACCCGATGGCCCGGCAGGAGGCGGGAGCGCCCGCCTCCGTGGTGCAGGCCAATGCCCGTCAATATCGCGATGCCCCGGCGCTGGCGCTGGTCTTCTCCGGCCCATTGGCGCCCAAGGCAAACTGGCAGAGCTGGCTTTCTGTGAGTGAAGGGGGCAAGCAGGTGCAGGGGGAGTGGATCCTCGCCGACGATGGTCGCACCCTCTATTTCCCGAACGTTCAGCCCGACAAACGCTACGAGGTGAGCCTCAAGGCGGGGCTGGGCCCATCCCCCCAGCGCTGGACCCTCAAGACCCGGCCGCTGGAGGCGGGGGCCTCCTTTACCGCGAGCGGCATGGTATTGCCGCTGCGCGACGAGCTGCGCCTGCCCATCAGCGCGGTCAATGTGGACGAGGTCAATATCGACTTCTTTCGGGTCGATGCCGAATACCTGCCCCGTTTCCTGGCCGAGTATCGCCCCGGTGCCGGCATGGGCAACTGGGAGCTTGAGCAGATCACCAAGCGGGCCAAGCGGGTATTCAGCGGCCGCTATGCGTTGGAGCTCGATGCCAACCGGCGCGAGACCCGCCTCATCAATGTGAAGGAGCCGCAGCTGGCGGAGGCTGGCGTCTACTTTGCGGTGATGTCCCCCCTTGGCAACTATGACTGGCGCAAGGAGACCACCTACTTTGCGGTGAGCGACATGGGGCTCAGTGCCCGCCGTTACCGCGATGAGCTGGAGGTGTTCGTCAGCTCCCTGGCCAGCGCCGACCCCCTCAAGGATGTGCAGCTCTCCCTGCTCGACCAGAAGGGCAACCGGCTGCAGGTGCAAACCACCGACCCCCAAGGTCATCGCCGCTTCGATCAGGTGCAGGGGGCTCGCCTGCTGCTGGCCGAGCAGGGCAAGCATCTGGCGGTGCTGCGCCTCGATGGCGCGGCGCTCGATCTCTCCACCTTCGATCTCGGCACCCAGCCCTGGCAGGCTCAGCAGCTCTATCTGTTCAGCGGGCGCGACCTTTATCGCCCCGGCGAGCGGCTCGACAGCGAGATCCTGCTAAAAGGGCAGGATGGCCAGCTGTTGCCGGGCATGGCGGTGGAGCTGGAGGTGAAACAGCCGGACGGCCAGCTGCTCGAACAAAAGCGCCTGCTGCCGGACAACCTTGGCGCGGCCCACTACGGCCTGCGCCTGCCGGATGATTCACCGCTCGGGCGCTGGACCATCAACCTCAAGACCGCCGCCGGTAGCCGCTTCGAGTGGCCTTTTCTGGTGGAGGAGTTTCTGCCGGAGCGGCTGAAACTGCAGCTTGGCAAGGGGCCGGATGGGGAAGTGACGAGTCTGGACGCCGCCCTCACTCTGCCACTGCAAGGGGACTATCTCTACGGCGCACCAGCCAGTGCCACCAAGGCCAAGGCGGAGGTGAAGTTAAGCCGCGCCACCATGCCCTTTACCCAGTGGCAGGAGTTCACGTTGGGTGACGTGCTGCTTGCCGAGCAGGCCAAGGATCTTGAGGCGCTGAATCTCACTCTCAATGCACAGGGGCAGGGGACTTTTTCGCTTGCTGATGAGCTCGATGGGGTGCGCGCCCTCGGGCCGCTGGAGGTGGCCTATCGGGTGTCGCTCTCAGAGCCCGGTGGCCGCGCCGTCAATCGCAGCCGCACCCAGTATGGCTGGCCCGAGGGCAGCCAGTGGCCGGCACTCAAGGCCGATTTCGTAGCAGAGCGGGTAGAGGGGGGCAAGCCGCTCCCCTTCCAGATCCTCAACCTCGATGAGCAAGGCCAGCCGGTGGCGGGGGCGGTGAAGGTGCGCCTCATCAACGAGTACCGCGACTACTACTGGCACTACGCCGATGGGGAGGGGTGGAAGTACGAATTCAACAGCCAGCCCTATCTGGAGCAGGAGCAGACCCTGCAGCTGGATGGCAAGGGGCCGACCCCGCTCACGCTGCAACTGGCGGCGGGCTGGTATCGATTGGAAGTGGAGAACAGTCAGGGCCATCAATCCAGCCTGCGGGTGGAGATAGGTAGTTACGCCTGGGGCGGTGGTGGCGAGCAGGCACGGCCTGACAAGATTGCCATCACCCTCGACAAACGCGCCTATCAGGCCGGGGAGAAGGCCAAAGTGACCCTGGTGGCGCCGCGCCCCGGTAAGGGCTTGCTGCTGGTGGAAGATGGCGACGGCCTGCGCTGGTGGCAGCGTATCGAGCTCAAGGGGGCCGGTGGCGATGCCAAGGATGCCCGCGGCGAGTTCGAGATCCCGGTCAGCCCCGAGTGGCAGCGCCATGATCTGCATATCTCGGCCCAGATCGCCGCGCCAGACAGTGACTCAAAGCCGGTGAGCCAAAAGAGTGTGCAGAGCCTGCGTTCGGTCGGTCTGGTGTCGCTCACCCTGGATCGGGAAGCGCGCCGGCTGCCGCTTACCCTGAGCGCGCCGGATAAAGCGGTGCCGCTCACCCGGCTGGAAGTGACCGCGACCTCCACCCCCAACAGTCAGGGACGGGTGGTGCTGGCTGCGGTGGATCGGGGCGTGCTCAATATCAGCGACTACCAGCCTCTTGACCCGTTCGAGATCTTCTTTGGTCGCAAGCGCTTCGCCCAAGATTTGTTCGACAACTACGGCCAGGTGATCCCGCCGCAGGATGGCAAGCTGGCCCGCCTCAACTACGGCGGCGATCGGGCGCCGCTGAAAAAGGGCGGTGCGCTGGAGAGCCGGGTCGAAATAGCCGCGCTCTGGAGCGGCGAGGTGAGTTTTGACCAGCAGGGCAAGGCGGTGATCCCGCTCGAGCTGCCCAACTTCAACGGCGAGTTGGCGCTGATGGCGCTGGCTTGGAACGAACAGCAGGTCGGTGAGGCCGAGCGCGCCGTCAAGGTGGTGGCGCCCTTGGTGGCCGAGATTGGCTGGCCGCGCTTTGGTGCCAGAGGGGATGAGACCCGGGCGCTGGTGCAGCTGCGCAACATGAGCGGCGAGGATCAGACCCTCTCCCTTGTCTGGACCCTCAATGGTGGGTTGAAAGCAAACGGCGAGCTGCCCCGCACCCTGGCCCTTAAAAACGGCGAGGAGCAGTGGCTGACCCTGCCGCTCACCGTGACCGGGGCGAGCGGTGTGGCAAGCCTGCAGTTGGCTGCCAGCGGCAAGGATTTTGCCATCAGCCGCGACTGGACTTTGCCGCTGCGCTCCCCCTGGCCGGCCGAGACTCGCCAGCGTTACCAGATGCTGGCTCCCGGCCAAGATATGAGCTTTGCGCCAGCTGAGCTGGCCGGGCTGGATCGTGCCAACCTGCAGGGGCTGCTCAGCCTCTCCGGCACTCCCCCCTGGGATCCGGCAGCCCAGTGGCAGGCGCTGGCCGACTACCCCTACGCCTGTCTGGAGCAGACCTTGTCCCGTGCCTGGCCTTACTTGCTGACCACGGCCGATGAGCGGGCTTTCTGGAGCAAACCCGCAGAGGGCAAGAAAGCGGCGAGCGAGGCAGACGTGCAGCGCGCCCTGCTACAGCGGCTGCAGCGGTTGCAACTGTCAAGCGGTGGTTTTGGTCTGTGGGATGCTCGCTCCGACGAGGAGCAGTGGCTCACCGCCTATGCCGCCGACTACCTGCTGGCGCGCAAGGAGGCGGGCGATGCCGTGCCGGAGGCAATGCTCAATCAGGCGCTGAACCGGCTGCAAAGCTATCTCACCGACAGTCAGTATGGTGAGCGCTGGAGCAGTGCCCCCGAGCACAGCCGGCTGGCCTATCAGGCCTACAGTGCCTATGTGCTGGCCCGGGTGGGCAAGGCCCCACTCGCTACCCTGCGTCTTATCTGGGAGCAGCAGGCCGATCACGCCCGCTCCGGTTTGCCGCTGCTCCACCTCTCGCTGGCCCTCTCGGCCATGGGGGATGAGCAGAACGCCGCCAAGGCCCTCAGCCGGGCATTGGCGACCGAGCGCGGGGACGACTATCTGGGGGATTACGGCTCGCCGCTGCGCGACCAAGCCCTTGAGCTTTCGTTGTTGCGCCAGCACAAGCTGGCTGCGGAGATCTGGCCGGCCCTCAGTGCCAAGGTGGCCGATACCCTGGCCCATCGTCAGTGGCTCAGCACTCAGGAGCGGCTCGCCCTGTTGCGACTCGCCCGCGTCGATCCGGCCGTCGACTGGCAGGCCAGGGTGACCTCCTCTCTTGGCATTGGATCCCTGAGCGGTTCGGCTCCGCTGCAGCAGGGCACCCCCGAGGCACTGGCGGCCAGTGTGGTTACCAATGAGGGCAAGGGATCCCTCTATGTGCAGCGCACCCTGGTCGGTTACCCCGAGCAGGCGCCGGCACGGATCAGCAAGGGAATGAGCGTGACCCGCAGCTGGTTCAACAGCGACGGTCAGCGTTTTGACCCGGCCAAGGTGAAGGTCGGCGATCTGGTGGTGGTGCGGCTCAATGTCAGCAGTGAATCGGCGGTGCCCGATGCCCTGCTGGTGGAGATGGTGCCCGCCGGCTTCGAGCTGGAGAACCCGGCCCTTGGCAACAGCATCAAGCTCGAAGAGCTCTCCATCGAGGGGAAACCAGCGTGGCAGAGCGAGTGGAACGACTACCTCAAGCATCAGGAGTTTCGTGATGACCGCTACACGGCAGCGCTGGATCTGAGTGCCGGGAGCAACCAGCAACTGATCTACCTGATGCGGGCGGTGACGCCGGGTCGCTATCAGGTGCCGCCGACCCAGGTGGAGGATATGTACCGCCCCGAGCTGCGGGCTGTGGGTGAGGATATCCACGAGGTGATCATCTCTGAGTAACAAACCCTCCCTTGAGCGGGTTCGCCCGCTCACTTTCTGGCAGCGTGGCTGGCTGAGCCTGGGTCGCACTGGCCGCGCTGGCTGGCTCTGGCTTGGTGGCCTGCCACGCTGGCTGCGCTTTTCGGTGCTGGGCGTTGTAGCACTGCCCCTGTCATTGCTGGCGCTGGATCGACTATTCCCGCCGCCGCCACTCGACCGTGCCTACGCACGGGTGGTGCTCGACATGAAGGGGCGGCCGCTGCGCGCCTTTGCCGATACCAGCGGCGTGTGGCGCTACCCCGTGACCCTGGAGCAGGTCTCCCCTCGCTATATCGAGGCGCTGCTGGGCTACGAGGATCGCCATTTCTGGCGTCATCCCGGGGTCAATCCGGTGGCCATGGTGCGTGGGGTCTGGCAGTGGCTGCGCTACGGGCGCGCCGTGTCGGGCGGCTCGACCCTCACCATGCAGGTGGCGCGTCTTATCGAGCCCTACCACAGGAGCGTGCCCGGCAAGCTGCGTCAGATGGCGCGCGCGCTGCAACTGGAGTGGCACTATGACAAGCGCACCTTGCTTACCGTCTATCTGAACCGGGCGCCGTTTGGCGGCAACCTGGAGGGGGTACAGGCGGCAAGTTTTGCCTATCTCGGCAAGAGCGCCGCCAAGCTGACCCATGCCGAGGCGGCGCTCTTGGCGGTGCTGCCTCAGGCCCCCAGCCGCAACCGGCCGGACCGGCATCCCGAGCGGGCCCGCACCACCCGTGACAAGGTGATGCAGCGGCTAGTGGCACAGGGCGTTTGGCCCGAACAGGTGTGGCTGGAGGGGCGTATCGAGCCTGTGCTGGCCCGCGGTCACTTCACGCCGATGGAGGCGCCGCTGTTTGCCCGCCTCGCCGCCGACCATCAGGCCGGGGCCCTGGTGCATACCACCATCGACGGCGATCTGCAGCGTTGGTTGGAAGGGCGGGTGGCGAGCTATATCCGTCGCTTCCCCGAGCAGACCTCAGCGGCGTTGCTCCTGGTAGACAACAGAACCATGGCGGTACGCGCCTATGTGGGCAGCGCCGAGTATGGCAATCTGCGTCGCCACGGTTACCTCGACATGGTGCAGGCGATCCGCTCTCCCGGCTCCACCCTCAAGCCCTTCATCTACGGTCTGGCCATGGACGAAGGGTTGGTGCACTCGGCCTCCCTGCTCTCCGATGCGCCAAGGCTGGGCTCGGACTATCGCCCCGCCAATTTTTCCGGCGCCTTTCAGGGGCCGGTAACCCTCGCCCAGGCACTGCAGCAATCCCTCAACGTGCCGGCGGTGCAGGTGCTGGAGGCGCTGGGGCCGGACAAGCTGGTCAGCCGCCTCGACAACGCCGGAGTGCGGCTGGCCCTTTCCGACAAACCCAATCCGGCCATTGCGCTCGGGGCAGCGGGCATTCGGCTTGAGCAGCTGGTGGCCCTCTACAGCGCACTGACCCGGCAGGGGCAGGTGGCGATGCCGGTCTGGCTGGCGGGGCAGCAGGCGGTGTCGCGCCCTTTGCTGAGCCCGGGAGCGGCCTGGATCATCTGGCAAATATTGAGCGCGCAGGGACGTGCGGACCAACCCTTTGCCAGCGAGGCGACCGGCCGGGTCAACCGACTGGCCTGGAAGACCGGCACCAGCTATGGCTATCGCGACAGCTGGGCCATGGGGGTCTCCGGTCGCTGGACCATCGGCGTCTGGCTGGGGCGCCCCGACGGCACCCCCATGCCCGGCTTTTATGGACAGAGTGCGGCAGTGCCACTGCTGCTCTCTGTCTATTCGCGGCTGGCCGACAACAGTCCCCTGCCAGCACAACCCAACACGGTGAGCGAAGCGGAGATCTGCTGGCCCTTGGGGCGCAAGGGGAGCACGACCCTGCCTGAGGCCTGTTTGCAGCATCAGAGCGCCTGGTTGCTGGAAGGGCGCGACCCTCCCACCTTGCCGGACCCCATGGATTGGCCCTCGCCGCTGCGCCAGGTTGCGCTCACTGTCGACGGCAAGCCGACGCTGACCCGCTGCCCCGATGCGGCACAATCCACTTTTAGAGCGCTCTGGCCGCTGTCGCTGGAGCCGTGGCGCTCACCGGGCGAGCGGCGTCAGGCGCTGCTTGCCAGGGGCTGCGCGGGGGAGGGGCAGAGCGCCGAGCAGCAGGCCCCCATCCGCATCCTGGCGCTGGGGGAGGGCAACCTTATCCGCAGTCAGCGCTATCGGTTGCAGCCCAGGGTGCTCGGCGGTGTCGGCAAGCCGGCCTGGTTTCTCAACGGCCAGCGGCTGCGCTGGGACGGGGATCAAGTAGTGAGCAAGGCGGGCCGCTATCAGCTGGTGGTAGTGGATGAGGCGGGAAACAGCGATCGCATCGAGTTTCGGCTGGAAAACCCCTCCTGAGGGCGTGGTGAGCGCCAGAATATTGACGGCATCGGGGATGGTACCGATGCCGTCAGTGGATTGTCGATTCCCCGGCAGAAGTGGGGAGTCAGGGCTTGACCTGCCCCAGCCGGGTGAAGAAATGCCGGCTCTTGCGCTGGTGGAAGTGGCTCTTCTTGATGGGATGAAATACCAGGTCGCTCTGTGGGTGACTCTCCTTGAGGTGGTGGATCATCGCCATGGCCGGTAAGCCAGTACTGACGAGCGTGGTGAGCGGCAGGGTGACGGTCTCGGGTCCCAGCAAGGGTGTGAACCCCTGCTGGGCCTGCTCGAAGCGGGTCAACACGGCGGGTTCGGCGTAGCCGCTGCCCAGCATGGCGAGCAGGGCATCGAGGGCCTGATGGAGCTCGGCGAGCTGCTGACGAAAGCCGCTTCGCCCCCGCAGGGCAATGAGCTCTGCAAACGGGATGTCGGCCAGGTGAGTGGGCACTTGCAGCGGGATCTCGAGGTGGAAGCAATCCTGACCGCCGCGATTGTGGTAGCGGGATTCGAGCAGGTGAAGCAGGCGGTCGAGATAGTCGTGATCGGTAATAAGCGCCCCGTCATTGGCGAGTGCCCACTCACGGGCGAGGCGCATGGAGAGCAGGTTGGCAAAGCGGCGCGCCATTCTGATCCCCCCTTCATCCTGCGTCGCAAAGCCGTGGGACAGACAAAACCCGTGCAGCCGCTCCAGTCCCGCCTGAGCCGGGCAGAAGCAGTCGTGGTTGGCAGGCTGGCGCCAGCGACCGATCAGCTCCTTGTTGCCAAACACCTTGTGACGCACGAAGTCGGGGGCGACCAGGCCGGCAATCTGGCTCTCCACCTGGGGCGTGATATGGGCGAAGAAGGCGGGTTCTGGCGGCTCGGCCAGCAGGTCGGTTTGCTGGCGTAGGGTCTCCAGCAGGGCGGTGAGACCGCTCTTCTCACTGACGGTGAAGACGAAGGCGAGCCGCTCCAGATAGAGCAGGGCAAACTTGAGCCAGAGCTCGTCGCGTACCTCCATGCCGGGGTAGTAGATATGGGTTTTCATGAATGCTGTGTTGCCAGGATGCAGGGGTGGGAATATACGCATGATTGCCCGGATGCGGCAAACTTTGCGTGGGGGAATGTGAGCGGCCGCTCATGCAGTAGGCGCTGGTCACAAAGTTCTGATATAATTCGCGCCCTTAAATCAAGGCCACCCGAGTCATTACCATGAAGTTCATTATCAAGCTGTTCCCTGAAATCACCATCAAGAGCAAGTCGGTTCGCCAGCGCTTCATCAAGATCCTGCAGGGCAACATCCGCAATGTCCTGCGCCGCTTCGACGACGATGCCCGGGTGCGGATGGATTGGGACAAGCTGATCGTGAGCTCGCGCAATGACCAGTTCCGCGAGCAAGCCATCGAAGCCCTGGCCTGCATCCCCGGCATTCAGGCCTTCCTCGAGGTGCAGGCCAGCAAGTTTACCGACCTGCACGACATCTTCGAGCAGGTGAAAGCCGTCTGGGGTGATCAGCTCGAGGGCAAGACCTTCTGCGTGCGTGCCAAGCGCCACGGCAAGCACGAGTTCTCCTCCCTCGAAGTGGAGCGCTACGTGGGCGGTGGTTTGAACCAGCACTGCGTGAGCAACGGCGTGCGCCTCAAGAACCCGGATGTGAAGATCAACCTCGAGATCGATGGCGAGGAGCTTTTCATCGTCAGCGCCATCCACCAGGGGCTGAGCGGCATGCCCATCGCCACCCAGGAAGATGTGCTGAGCTTGCTCTCCGGCGGGTTTGACTCGGGTGTCGCCTCCTTCCAGTTCATCAAGCGCGGCTGCCGGGTGCACTACTGCTTCTTCAATCTGGGTGGGGCGGCTCACGAGATTGGCGTCAAGCAGGTGGCCTATCACCTGTGGAACCGTTTCGGCTCCTCCCACCGGGTGCGCTTCACCGCGGTGGACTTCGAGCCCGTGGTGGCCGAGATCCTCGAGAAGATCGACAACGGCCAGATGGGTGTGGTGCTCAAGCGGATGATGATGCGTGCCGCTGCCAAGGTGGCCGACGAGTTCCAGATCCCGGCCCTGGTGACCGGCGAGTGCGTTGGCCAGGTTTCCAGCCAGACCCTCACCAATCTGAACGTCATCGACCGGGTGACCGACAAGGTGATCCTGCGCCCGCTCATCACCTGGGACAAGCCGGACATCATCAGCGAAGCCCGCCGCATCGGCACCCTGGAGTTCGCGGAGACCATGCCGGAGTATTGCGGCGTGATTTCCAAGAAGCCGACCGTGAAGGCCGAGCTCTCCCGCATCGAGGCGGAAGAGGAGAACTTCGACTTTGCCATTCTGGACAAGGTGGTGGCCGAGGCCCGTTACCTCGACATTCGTCGCATCGGTGAAGAGACTGCCGCCGAGGTGCAGGAGGTGGAGACCACCGCCGAGAGCGGTGACGACGAGGTGATCCTGGACATTCGCTCCATGGAGGAGCATGACGACAAGCCGCTGGTGGTGGAAGGGCGCGAGATCATGCATATCCCCTTCTTCAAGCTGGCCACCGCCTTTGGTGATCTGCCGAAAGAGAAGACCTACCTGCTCTATTGCGATCGCGGCGTGATGAGCAAGTTGCAGGCGCTTTACCTGAAAGAGAAGGGCTTTGCCAACGTCAAGGTCTACCGTCCGTGATGTGACGGCAAGACGCGTATAAAAAATCCGGCCAAGGCGCCGGATTTTTTATTTCACTCGGATGAAGGTAGATGCTCAGGGGCAGGGGACCGGGGTGAAGGTTTCCTGACCCTGACAGCGCCAGCCCATCTCGGCCTGACGCATCTGCCACAGGTTGTTGCTGCGAAACAGGGTCAGGATGTAGAGCATGTCGCTACGCTGGCCATCAAGGGCCACCGAGAGCACCAGATCGTTGTCCAGCTGTTGAGCATGGATACGGGTGGGTACATCTTTATGGCCGACGAAGCGGCGAGCCACTTCGCGATAGTCGTTGACCCAGCCTTGCTGACTGCTGCTCGCCTGACGGATCTGCTGGTTGAACTGCTGCACCGGGGTGGATGCCAGACGCCCGAACAGGGCCTGTGCCCCCGCATGAGCCGCTGCCACCATCATCAGAACAAGCGTGGTAATGAGCCCAAGTTTTTGCATGAGGTTTTCCGGCTTGAAACGACCCCTGTATGACAACAGAAAAGCCGGCTTGGTTCAATCTTGTCCCTGCCGGGATGGGATCTCGCCCACTCTGAGGCTTCTCAGTTGCGCTGCAGCGAGAAGGTGGGCAGGGAGAGGTGCCAGTAGATGGCCGCCACCCGCAGACCAAACACCCCGAGCATGCTGATGAGCATGGCGCTGACCCTCTCTACCCCGACCTCCAGCGACAAGGTATAGAGGATGCCGCCCAGAATGCAGGCGGTGGCGTAGATCTCCTTTTGCAGCACCATGGGCACTTCCCGGGCCAGCACGTCACGGATCATGCCGCCCGCAACCCCCGTCATGGTGCCCATCAATACGGCGATAAGCCCCGATGTACCAAAGTTGAGGGCTTTTTGTGCCCCGATCACGGTAAAGAGCGCCAAACCGAAGGCGTCCGCCACCGGCAGCACGTACCAGGGCATGCGACGGGGCAGTTTGACCATCCACATGCCGATGAGCGCCGTGGCAATGACCACCCAGATATAGAGGGGGTCGCGCACCCAGAAGACGGGGGTTGCCCCCAGGATCATGTCGCGGATGGTGCCACCCCCGATGGCGGTGACCGCCGCCAGCACCATGACACCGAAACCATCCATCCTGAGACGGCCGGCCACCAGTACGCCCGAAAACGCGAATACCGCAGTACCAAACATGTCGCTGATGTAAACAATCTGCTCAACCAGTGTCTGCATGGAGAACAACTCACGTCCAATAGATGATGGGGCGGCGATTTTAGGGGCAAGGTGTGGGGATGAGCAATGCTGGCGTGCAAAAGTGGGAGCCAGCGCCGGTTTCTGAAGGCTGGGTGAAGATCACGCTCCCGCCTTGTCTGATGCGGGCTGTGGCCACTATGGCCCGGGGGGCAGGTAGTCAGGTGACAAAAAATCCCGATTTTTTTCTCAAGGGAAGGGAATAGAGGCCGATATATAGGTTAGGCGGCGATTACTGCCAGAAAGGCAGAAAAAAGAAATTAAAGTCTTGTGAAAAGGCGCCGTTAACTAAACATATCAGGCACAAAACACAATAAAGCCTGAGTGAATTAAAGTTAAATTTTAATAGCTTAGGAGAAAAATCATGAGTCTGTATATCAATACCAACGTTTCATCGCTCAACGCTCAGCGTAATATGATGAACAGCACCAAATCCCTGGATACCTCCTACACCCGTCTGGCCTCCGGCCTGCGCATCAACAGCGCCAAGGACGATGCGGCAGGTCTGCAGATCTCCAACCGTCTGACCTCCCAGATCAACGGTCTGGACCAGGGCAACCGCAACGCCAACGACGGCATCTCCCTTGCTCAGACTGCTGAAGGGGCGATGGATGAAGTGACCGGTATGCTGCAACGCATGCGTACCCTGGCTCAACAATCCGCCAACGGTTCCAACTCCGCCAAGGATCGTGAAGCCCTGCAAAAAGAAGTGGATCAGCTGGGTGCCGAGATCAACCGTATCTCCACTGCAACCACCTTCGCAGGTACCAAGCTGTTGGACGGCTCCTTCGGTGGCACCTTCCAGGTTGGTGCGGATGCCAACCAGACCATCAGCTTCAGCCTGAGTCAGGCCGATGGTTTCAGCATCTCCGGGATTGCGGCTGCGGCGGCAACGACGATTGCTACTACGGGCGCAGCTGTCGGTATCTCTACTGTCTTTATCGGCGGTAGCGCTGGTGGTATCAGTATCAGCAGCCAGAGCAACGCCCAAAACGTGCTGGCGGCGGTTGATTCCATGCTGACCGTGGTCGACAGCAAGCGTGCCGAACTGGGTGCGGTGCAAAACCGTCTGGACTCCACCATTCGCAACCAGGCTAATATCTCGGAAAACGTCTCTGCCGCTCGCTCCCGTATCCGCGATGCAGACTTTGCGACCGAGACCGCCAACATGACCAAGCAGAACATCCTGCAACAGGCGGCTTCCAGCATCCTGGCCCAGGCCAACCAGCGTCCCCAGTCTGCACTCTCCCTGCTGCAGAACTAAGGTCCTGATGCCGAGAAAAAGAAAAGGGCGGTTGTTCAGGCCGCCCTAGTAAACAAGATGGAACAATGGGGTGTTCGGATTTACGCCTTGTTCTATCGAAAGAGAAGTTCTCTTATTGGTATACCCCTCGAGTGTTGCGCAGATCGTTCACTCTGTCACCCTCGAGGTTGTTCTCCTGAGCGTAAGCTCTTCTTTGGCCGACATTGTCGGCCTTTTTTATGGGCGCCGAAAAAATGGCGACACAGAAAACACTGCACAACCCATGCCAATTTATGGCATCAGATATGAAAAAGGCGGGAGAGGACCAAGGGAGGGGGAAATGAAGTGGCCGATGGGCTACCAAGGCTCCGCTTTCTCACTTTAGTGACCTGGTATGCATAAATTGTTTTAAAGGTTCTGAGAGGCAGGCCGTTACAGAAGATGAAGCAAATCGAGGGGTGTTCGGAAAACCAACATTTGCGCAACTGCGGGTCCGATGTCCGTTCAAACAGAGGACCCGCCAGATGAGACAGACCGTTCAATCTGTCCATCTGAACGGTGGGAACCTGATTGTGTATGACACAACACACAGGGCCCGCAGTTCCTTGTTCATCAGGAGAGACCTTTTATGGCCATGTTTATCAACACCAACACTTCATCACTGAACGCCCAGCGTAACTTGATGAACACCACCAAGTCGTTGGATACCTCTTACACC
>NZ_JBFODT010000006.1:0-38482 GCF_040908465.1 Aeromonas sp. R10-1 | reverse complement strand
TGGAGGGAGAAGGATTCGAACCTTCGAAGGCAGAGCCGTCAGATTTACAGTCTGATCCCTTTGGCCGCTCGGGAACCCCTCCCCAAGTGCGAGGCGCATACTAACAGATCTGTCGCGCTTGTGAACCCCTCTGCCGGGATTTTTAATGCTTAAAGGATCGGGTTGATGGCCGATAAGCAATGAAACCTTCATTTCCAAGATTTATCTTATGCTGCCCAGTGCGATTCGTGACCGCTTGCTCGTGGATGAGGCCCAGTTGGGCCAACGGCTCAACCAGGATCTCCGTGCGGGGGACCGTGCCGACTTCAGGCTGCATCTGGCGCTGCTGACCGATGCGGTGGAAGAACAGCCCTGGTTTGATGCCCCGCCCAAGCCTGCGTCGGGTGAGCTGGATTGGCGCTCCCGTTTCGGTCTGATGCCCCGGGCGTCCCTGCAAGGCGGGGTGGAAGAGATCGATGCCACCAGCCTCAACGAGCGTCTGCAACAAGGCGGGTGCATGACGGATGTGAGACTCTGGCTGGCGCTGCGCTCCCCGCCACTGGTGAGCCGAACGCCCGCGCTGGATCCCGCGGTGTATGACAACCTCTCGGCACTGGGCCGCGAGCGCTGGCAGGCCCGCCCTATGGGCGCTGACCCCAGGGAGGAGGCTCCGCTGATGATGCTGCCGCTGCTCGATGAGCTTGCGCAAGGGGTGGATGCCAGGCTGCGCTGGCTGGGGTGACGGCACGGTAGAATGCAAAAAGGCGGGATAACCCGCCTTTTGCTTTATGAGTGGTGAACCTTGTCAGGCGTCTGCTTCGTCCGGTTGGGGCACTTCCTTGCCGGCGGCACGACGGGCGATGGGTTTTTCCGTGTGACGGTTGAGCTGGCGTTCCAGCTTCTGGCCCAGGTCCGTGATGGCAGCATAGAGATCCTCGTGCTCTGCCTGCGCAAACAGTTTGCCGTTGGGAATGCCGATAGTGGCTTCGACGATATACATCAAACGCTCTTTGGAGATGATCACATGGGGTGTGATAAGAGGCACCTGAAGACGCTCGAGCTTTTCAAAACGGGATTCAATGCGCTCGCGGATGGCTGGGGTGATGTCGATGATTTTACTGGTCATTTCGATTTTCATAATGGCCCCCTTCGGGTCGTCTTGCTTGTGTCTTCACCTCCAGATTACCCATGTTGCCAAATCAAAATGTGATCTGCGTCACGAAAAATCCCCTTGGGAATCCCGCTGTCCATAAATTGTGAGCTTTTCCCGTTTCATGCCAAAAACCGCTTGAGCTCAGTGAAACAGGCAGGCAGTATCAGCAAATAGGATCGTTTCTGTCCCCCCTCGGCAGCGCCTTGTGTCGACCCGATGTTTGGTTTTTGCCGCATAGTCTCGAATTTTCTCCACCCACATCGCCTCATCGCATCGCAAAATCATTGCCATGCGCCGGTGGAGATATGCGCGCAAACGGATATGCTTTTCTGCAGGAGTCGGGGTGGATAACGTGGTTGTAGTGGTTGGAGTCGTAGATGAAGCAGCAAGCCACCCAGATGATGTGGTTTTATGATCGGCAGCATGGGCAATGGAGCCTGTCTGATCATGTCTCTTGTGAACCCTGGGCAGGGGAGGGAGCCCACCCCTGGGCCACCCAACTTGAGCGGGAAGATGAAGCGGGTTTCGCCGATTTTCTTGCAAGACTCCACGATTCCTGCCAGCCAGGCCAGTTCATCGGTCACCTGCGCGATGAGGACGGCAAGGTACACCATGCGCTCTGGTACGGTCAGTATGTGCCTGCACAGGGGCTCTGTTGTGGCTGGCTTGCCCCCCTCGAAATGATGCATCGCGAGATGGATCGCGCCGACTCCCCCGCAGGCGTGACACCGCCGCTTCCCATGTTGCAGGCCCCCTTGCTGGCCAAGCTGGCGCAGGCGCTCTCCGCCAAGACGGGGCTCGATTTTTGCCAGACCCTGGTCAACGAGCTGGCCCATATCCTGGGAGCCACTGCCGTCTGGCTGACGGAGCGGGTCGGTCTCGACAGGCTCAGGGTGCTGGCGAGCCACGGCATCGACGTCAAGGAGTATGCCCTCTGTGACATGCCCTGCCAGCAGCTCTATCGCCAGGGGGCCTCCAGCGCGGTCCCCGTGAGTGAACCCCTGACCGGGTATCCCGACCTGCCCCCGGGCCAGCACTATTACGCCCAGCCGCTGCTCGATCGCAACGGTCAGATCCTGGGCCATCTCGCCCTGCTGTTCCCAAGCCAGACCCGGACCACGGATCTGGACTCTGTCCTGACCATCTTCTCGGTGCGCATGGTGGCCGAGTTGGAGCGCCTGCAAAGTGATGCCCTGATGCGGCTGTCTGCGGTGGCCTTTGAAACTCACGAAGGGATCATCATCACGGATCCCGAGTTCAAGATCCTGCGGGTCAATTACGCCTTCAGCCAGATCACCGGCTTTGACAACCAGGGGGTGATTGGTTTGCATCTTGGCAACGATCTCTGGTCGGGGTTGGGAGGGCTGGGTTACGAGCTCAACGCCCTGGATCGCTGGCAGGGGGAAACCCTGCGCCTGCACGCCGACGGTCACGCCTATCCCCAGTGGGAGATCGTCACGCCGGTGCAGGATGAGAAGGGGGGGATCAGCCACTATGTCATCTTCTTCGAGGATATTTCCGAGCGCAAGGCGGCGGAGCGCCGCATTCAGGATCTCGCCTTCTATGACGAGCTGACCGGCCTGCCCAATCGTCGTCAGCTGCACGAGACCCTGACCCAGGCGTTCACCGATGCAAATCGCAGTCACCTCATCGGGGCCCTGCTGTTCATCGATCTCGACCACTTCAAGACCATCAATGATTCCCTGGGTCACGCCACCGGCGACTGGCTGCTCAAGGAGGTGGCCAGCCGTCTCAAGCGGCTGGTGCGCCAGGGGGATTGTCTGGCCCGTCTCGGCGGCGACGAGTTCGTGTTGTTGCTGCCAGCGCTCTCCATCAGCCCTCCCCAGGCGGAGATGCAGGCCGACCTCATCGCGGAGCGGCTCATCGGGGAGATCGCCGCCCCCTATGATTTCAGAGGCCAGGTGCTGCACATCGGCGCCAGTGTCGGCATCACCCTCTTTCCCG
The DNA here is from genome assembly GCF_040908465.1 of Aeromonas sp. R10-1. Classification (NCBI taxonomy): domain Bacteria; kingdom Pseudomonadati; phylum Pseudomonadota; class Gammaproteobacteria; order Aeromonadales; family Aeromonadaceae; genus Aeromonas; species Aeromonas sp. R10-1. The sequence continues at coordinate 35,385 of NZ_JBFODT010000006.1, read as the reverse complement.
GTCGGGAGCAGGAGGCGGGGGATCTGCTCAAGCAGGCTGACACCGCGATGTATCAGGCGAAATCGGCGGGCCGCAAGACCCGGCGCTTCTTTGATGCCTCCATGCAGTTGCAGGCCGACCGGCGTCTGCACATTCACAACGAGCTGCGCAGTGCCCTCGATAATGGGGAGTTGACTCTCCACTACCAGCCCCAGCACATGGTGGCGGGGGGGGAGATCATCGGTGTTGAGGCGCTGATCCGCTGGCAACCCCCCGGGCGTGCCCTGGTGTCGCCTGCCGAGTTCATCCCCATTGCCGAGGAGACTGATCTCATTGTCGACATCGGCAACTGGGTATTGCACGAAGCCTGTACCCAGTACGTCTCCTGGGAGGAGAACGGGATCCACGTCCCCCAGCTCTCGGTCAACGTGAGCGCCAAACAGTTCCATGCTCCCGACTTCGTCGATCGCATTCACGATGTGCTGGCGGCCACCGGCATGGATCCCGCCTGCCTCAACCTGGAGATCACCGAGTCGGTGGTGCTGGGTCATGCGGAAGACACCATCAGCAAGATGGCGGAACTCAAGACCCTGGGCATCAGCTTTGCCATCGACGACTTCGGGGCGGGGTACTCTTCCCTGAGCTACCTCAAGCGGCTGCCGGCGGACGAGCTCAAGATCGACCGCTCTTTCATCCAGGATATTCCCAAGGATGGTGACAACATGGCTATCGTCGAGGCCGTGATCGCCATGGCCCGCCACATGGGGTTCAACGTGACGGCGGAGGGAGTGGAGTCCCGCCAGCAACTGGAGTTTCTGCAGGCGCAGGGCTGCCATTTCTTCCAGGGATACCTCGCCTCCAAGCCGCTCCCTGTTCCCTACCTTGAACGCTATGTCAGCCGCCAGGTACGCGGTGATCGCCCCGTCTGCACCGATAAAAATAGTGTGGCGTAGCCCCCGTGCTTAGCGGGTAGAATGAAGGTATGTCACCACCGCACTTTGGCGGTGGTTATGCCTTCAAGGGGAGAATGCCATTCGTGAAAGTCGTGCAGGGAATTATCTTGTCTGCGCTCTGGATGCCGGGGCTGTTGGCTCCTGCCTTCGCGCAGACCATGGAGCAGTCTCTCTATCGCCAGGCCCATGAGGCCGTGCGTGCCAATGATCAGGTCAAATTCAGCCAGCTTCGGGCACGCCTGATCCACTATCCGCTGCTGCCCTATCTGGATTACTACCAGCTTGCGTTCCGTCCCGGGGCGGCAGACTACAACGATGTGACCCGCTTCATCCGCCAGCACGGGGACACCCCCCAGTCCAACCGGCTCGAGCGCAGCTATCTCACCTATCTTGCCCAGAGCCAGCAGTGGTCCCAGTTCCTGCGTTTCTATCCGGCCAAGCCAAGCTCCACCGACCTGCTCTGTCAGCACTATCAGGCCCGCTACTACACGGGGCACAAGAGTGAAGCCCTGCAGGAGGCAGGCAAGCTCTGGTTGAGCGGTCAATCCAGGCCCGATGCCTGCGATCCCCTGTTCCAGCTCTGGCAGCAGGCAGGTCTGCGCACTCAGGAGAAGATCTGGGAGCGCATGAACCTGGCTTTCGAGGCCCAGAACCCCAACCTCATTCGCCACCTCGGGGCCCAGCTCGGCAGCGGCATGAAGGGGTATGGCGATCAGATGATCGCCCTGTATGACCAACCCGTGCGGGCGATGAATCCGGCCAACTTCACGGCGGCGCCCCCGTCGCGGCATCTGCTCTCCCTGGGGCTGGCCCGCTACGCCAATCAGGAGCCCGACGCGGTTCTGCGCCAGCTGGGGGAAATGACCCGTCGATTCGGCCTGAACCATGCCGAGGTGAGTCGGGTGGAGAAGGCGGCCGCCCGCCGCCTGTTGCTGGACCGATCTTCTGAGCAGCGCGCCTGGCTGGATACGGCTCTGGTGCGGCTCAAGGATCCGGAGCTGGTGGAGCTGCGGGCCCGTCTTGCCATCTGGGAGCAGGATTGGCGCGGCCTCGAAGGCTGGGTCAAGCGGATGCCCATGGGGCTGCAAAAAGAGGATCGCTGGCGTTACTGGATGGCGCGCTCGCTGGAGAAACAGGGGCGGCAGAAACCGGCGCGGGACCTCTATCTCGAGACTGCAAACCTGCGCGGCTTCTACGGCTTCATGGCGGCCCAGCGCACCGGTGTGCCCTATCGCATGAAGAACCAGAGCGTGGCGCACAAGGTGCCGGACTGGCAAAGTGCCAGCCGCCGCTGGCCCTTCCTGCTGCGGGTGCGTGAACTGCTGGCGATGAACGAGATCACGGCGGCCCGCTCTGAGTGGATCCACAACATGGATCGCAACAGCGTGGCCCAGCGCCTGGAGTTTGGCCACATCGCCCTCAACCAGGGCTGGCACGAGCTGGCGATCCTCTCCAGCATCCGTGCCGAGGCTTGGGATGCGCTGGACCTGCGCTTCCCGCTGCCCCTCAAGCGCACCTTCTCCCAGATGGCACAAGAGCGTACCATGAACACCAGTCTGCTCTACGCCATCTCCCGTCAGGAGAGCGCACTCTATCCCTTGGCCCAGTCACCGGTCGGGGCGCGGGGGTTGATGCAGCTGATGCCTGCCACTGCGAAAGAGACGGCCGGCAAGCTTGGGGTGCCCTATCGCAACGAGCAGCAACTGTTCGACCCGGCCATGAACATTCGTCTTGGCAGCGCCTACCTCAAGCGCCTGCTGGATGTGTATGACGGCAACCGGATCCTGGCGGCGGCGGCTTACAATGCGGGTCCTGGCCGGGTCAAGCGCTGGCGCGAGCAGAGCGACAACAAGCCGATGGATGTCTGGGTGGAGAGCATCCCCTATCGGGAGACGCGCAACTATGTCCAGAACGTGCTCTCTTTCGATCTCATCTATCAACACAAGCTGCAGCAGCCCTTGCGTTTCATGTCGGAACGCGAGCTGAATCACGCCTATTGAGTTCGGGGGCAGTCGTTGTCGCGGCTGCCTCCCATTCTTGCCCCAGAATGGTTATCATCCCTTAAGCTTTGTTACAAAAGGAAACCTGCCAGGTGATCGGGCGCCGCGTCTTGGTCTGTCAGGTTCGATACAATGCCCGATCATCACTGACAGGCTTTTCCAACAAAGGAATCGAGAGTGGCAACGATCAAAGATGTGTCTCAGCTGGCGAATGTCTCCATTTCGACAGTGTCTCGAGTGATCAACAACACGGCGCAGGTGGCGCCCGAGAAGCGCGAGGCTGTCCTCGCGGCCATGAAGGAGCTCAGCTTTCGTCCAAACAGCTTCGCCCAGGCCCTGGTGAGCAAACGCTCCAACTGTATCGGTGTGCTGGTGGGGGATCTGTGTGGCGGCCCCTTCTTCGCCCAGATGATGCGCGGCATCGAAAGCATGGTCGACAAGGCGAACAAGTTCACCATCGTGGTGTCCGGCAACCACGACGCGACCCGTGAGCGGCACGCCATCCAGGCGCTGCTGCAGCGCCAGTGCGATGCCCTGATCCTGCACAGCAAGGCGCTACCTGACGAAGAGCTCAGCGAGCTGGCGTCGGGCACGACCCCCATCGTCTTCATCAACCGTCAGGTGCCAGGCTGCGAGGATCGCTGCGTCTGGCTGGACAACCAGGCCGGCATCACCACGGCTTGCCAGCATCTGCTGGACGCGGGACATCGCAAGATTGCCTTCGTCACCTCCGATGACGAGGAGTTTGTGGATGGTCAGCAGCGGATGGCCGGCTATCGCTTCGCCCTGCAACGGGCAGGTATCGAGCTGGATCCTGCCCTCATCGGCCGTGCCTATGCCGATGAAAAAGGTGGCTATGTGGCCATGAGCGAGCTGCTGGCGCGCGGCGTCGAGTTCAGCGCTGTGCTTGGTTTCAACGATGCCATGGTGGCGGGGGCCATCTCCTGTCTGCTGGAGCGGGGTTACAAAATCCCCCAGCAGGTCTCTGTGGTCGGTTTTGATGACATCCCCTATGCCCGATACATCTATCCCAAGCTCACCACGGTACGTTACCCCATCGAGGAGATGGGAGAGCGGGCCGCTGAGCTGGCCCTGAGGCTGCTGGATCACAAGCCGGTAGAGGGGCTGGCGCTCAAATTCGAAGCCGAACTGGTACGGCGGGAATCTGTGGCCTGAGTCATGAAGTTGGCCCCGTGCGGGTCGACTTTTTTGTAAAACAGTGAAAGCGCTTTCAGAAATCCTTTTCAACTGTGATCCGCTTCAAAGCTTTTTGACCGCGCTGCCACTAGGATAGGCCCACGAATTAGGAGCGTGCGCTCCCGATTTTCCCGCTGTGGGAGGTAACCGGTTAATCCGGCTATTTCCTTCGTTACTTTCGACGGTCATCATTGGATGGCCGTTTTTTTTTGTCAGGATCCGGGTATGACGAACGAATTTGAGTATCAGACGGGTATCGTGGGCGCCGGCTGGCTGGGGTTGCCCCTGGCCAGGGCATTGCAAGAGCAGGGGCAATCTGTCGCGGTGACGGTCAGTACGGCCGAAAAGGCTGAACGGCTGCAGGGGGAGGGTATTGCCGCCTGGCCGCTGTTGCTTACCCCTGACATGGGATCACTGCCTTTTCGCTGTCATGACCTGGTGATCTGTGTGCCCCCCAGCAAGACCGGTGATTACCCGGCGTCCGTGGCCAGCCTGTGCCGACAGGCGAGGGAGGCGGGTGTTCAGAGGGTTCTGTTTATCAGCGCGACTTCGGTCTGGGGGGCCGGACAGGGGGAGGAGGATACGCCCGCTCCAGCCCATGACAGAGGCTCGCGGATGCGGGCGGCCGAGCTTGCCGTACTGGAAGGGCATGTTGACTGCGCCATGATCTTGCGCCCGGCCGGACTCTATGGTCCTGACCGTCACCCCGGCCGTTTTCTGGCGGGCAAGACGCTGGCCGGGGGAGGCCAGGCTGTGAACCTGGTGCATCTGGACGACGTGGTGGCCGCCTGTGAGCTGATGCTGGCCCGGGGGCAGGATGGGGATGCCTACAATCTGAGTGCCCCCGTTCACCCGCGCCGGGAGCAGCTCTACCCCTTCGCGAGCCGCCTGCTCGGGCTGGTGCCGCCGCAGTTCGTCGAGCCGACGGGGGAGTTTGCTCCCATCGAAGGTCAGCGCATCTGCCAGCAGCTTGGTTTCGTCTATCGCTGGCCGGATCCGGCCCACTGGTTTGCGGACGGGGCGGCCTTGAAGGGTTGAACGGGTCGTCGCCATCCGGGCCCCGGAGTCGGTCATCTGGCGTGCAAACCAGATACGGCGCGCGCTTCGGGACAATTGAGGTTTGCCAAGGGGGGGATCGCCCCCTATCATGCCGCCATCCATGATAAAGAGAGCGGTAATGATGGAAGAGACCAAGCGCCACCCCGATGGGGAGCTGTTGCTGAGAACCCTGGCAATGCCAGCCGATACCAACCCCAATGGCGATATCTTCGGCGGGTGGATCATGTCCCAGATGGATATAGGTGGGGGCATCATGGCCAAGGAGCTGGCAAAAGGGCGCATCTGTACCGTCTCGGTGGAGGGGATGACCTTCCACAGCCCGGTCAAGGTGGGTGACGTGGTGTGCTGTTACGGTCGCTGCCTCAAGATTGGTCGCAGCTCCATGCGACTCAAGCTGGAGGTCTGGGTCAAGCCGGTATTGCGGGAGAACGAAGCCCAGCGGTACTGCGTGACCGAGGGCGTCTTCACCTATGTGGCCATCGACGATCAGGGCAAATCCCGCCCCGTCCCGGTCTGAGTCTGCTCAGATGAGCCGGGCATTGATGATGGATATTTCCTGCTCAAGCCCGGTTTTTTGCCGTATCATGCGCTCCAGCATCTCTTCCGACCCCACGCACTGCCGGGTGTCGAACAGACAGAGATCACATTGGGGATCCCGCCTGATTTGATAGACGGTGGAAAGCTCCACTTGATGACAGGTTCCCTGTTGATCGTAAAATGTCACGCGGTACTGGTGCTGTCTCGCCATCGTTGAATTCCTTCTGGATGAGTCGGGCCGGACACGAATAATGAGACTAGTCGGCGACCGTGGCCTGTGTGAGGGCCATGTCGTCTTGCAGAGGCAGGTGATTGTTAGCCAATGAAAAATAGTTATCGGATTCTGGGAACGTCCCTGCTGACGTTGGGGCTGGTCGGTTGCTTCGAGGTACCGGATCAAGATCATCTGGTGACTGCGGCAGGTATCATACCTGGCGCAAGCTGTGACAGACCACCTCTGGTGGCGCTCGCCTCCACGGCCTTGCCGAGGGAGTTTGGCATCACCGTCTGGAACCTCTACAAGGGACAACGCAAGAACTGGCGGGAAGGGCTGGATGAGTATGCCAAGTCCCAGGATCTGGTGCTGCTGCAAGAGTCGGCGACCCGGCCCGAGATGCTGGACTGGCTGAAGAGAGGCGATTTCCAGTGGCAGCAGTTGCAGGCCTTCACCCAGGGAGGTGTCTCCTTTGGCGTGATGACAGTGGCGAAAACGCCGCAGGCGTTTGTCTGTGGCGTCCGTTCCCCCGAACCCCTGCTGCGCATCCCCAAGTCAGGTCTGGTCAGTCTCTATCCCTTGCAGGGGGATCCTGACGGCGTGCTGGTGGTGAATCTCCATGCGGTCAATTTCGAACTGGGCATGGCGACCTTCCGCGAGCAGCTCAACGATCTGACTGCGTTGATCCATCGCCACCAGGGGCCGGTCATCCTGGGCGGCGATTTCAATACCTGGAGCGACAAGCGCGCGTTCTGGTTGAACAAGCTGGTGGGCGAGCTTGGCCTGCAGGAGGCCATACCTGTGCCTGATCTGCGTCGCACCGCTTTTGGCCGCCCGCTGGATCACCTCTACTATCGCAATCTGGATCTGGTGGAAGTGAGTTCACCGGCTACCGATGCCTCTGACCACAACCCCATTCTGGCGCGCTTTGCGGCCCAGGCCATCACTCCCTGAGTCATCCTTCAGGGGAGAGCGGCGTCGCCGCTGGTTCATGCAGACAAAAAAATACCCCGCATCAAGCGGGGTATTTTTTGGATTGCGACGAGCGATCAGCTGTTGTTCTTCACGAACAGAGTCAACTCCTGACCCGGCTTGAGATAGTCACTCTTGCCGAGCTGGTTCCAGCGCATCACATCGTTGACGGCGACCTGGAAGCGGGCTGCGATGGAGGAGAGGGAATCACCGCGGCGCACCTGATAGACCATGGACTTGTTGCTGCTCTTGCCCTGCTTGGGCCAGACCACCAGCTTCATGCCTGGCTTGAGGGCTGATTTGGCGTTCAGGCCGTTCCACTTGGCCAGGTCGGCGTGGGTGACCCCGTGTGCCTGGCTGATGCTCCACAGGTTGTCACCGGAGCGCACCTGATAGTTCACCTTGCCACCACTGCGGCTGGCGAGCTGCTGCGGCTTGCTCTGGGCAACCTGGGTTGCGCGCCCGCCATTGGGGATGATCAGGCTCTGGCCACGGCGCAGGTTGTTGCCACGCATGTTGTTGGCCAGCTTGAGCTGTTGCACGGTCACCCCGTGATTCTGGGCGATCCGTGACAGCGTATCACCACTGGTGACCTGATAGGAGCGCACGCCACGGGTACGTTCACGCTGGGGCAGATCGGCCAGGGCCAGCTCCAGAGTGTCGGCGTACTCGACGGGGACCAGCAGGTTGTAAGGGCCCTGCGGCGAGGTCATGCCACGCTTGAGCGCAGGATTGAGCGCCTTGAGCTGGGAGGCGGAAACGCCAGCCAGCTGGGCGGCCACGTTCAAATCAATCTGGCCACCGGTATTGATGGTTCGCAATTGCGGCTTGTTGGCCAGCACCGGCAGGGTGACATTGTATTTGTCCGCATTGCGGATCATGTCGGCCATGGCCAGGATCTTGGGCACATACATCCGGGTTTCGCGGGGCAGGTCCAGCGACCAGTAGTCGGTCGGACGACCAGCCCGTTCGTTGCGGGTGATGGCGTTGCGCACCCGACCTTCACCGGCATTGTAAGCGGCCAGGGTCTGCAGCCAGTCACCGTCGAAGAACCGGTTCAGGTACTCCAGGTAATCCAGTGCGGCATTGGTGGATGCAAGGACATCGCGTCGACCGTCGTACCAGTTGTCGTGGCGCAGGCCGAAATTCTTGCCGGTTGCAGGAACGAACTGCCAAAGACCGACAGCATTGCTGCGGGAGCGGGCATTGGGATCGAACATGCTCTCGATCATGGGGATGGTAATAAGCTCCATTGGCAGCTCACGCCGTTCGATTTCCTCTACCATCAGATACAGGTAGGGCTCAGCCCGGCTGGCAATGGTCGCCATATGCTTATCATTGCGCAACAACCAATCACGCTGTTGGCGAACCCGGGCATTATCGTGCGAGTCCAGCTGCATATCATCGCTGATACGCACCCACAGGTTATCAGTGTCATCCAGCTCTTCTATCTGTTCGTCGCCGAACAGCATCCGCGAAGAGTGTTTTTTGTACGTTTTCTTGCTGACTTGGGGGGATTTGATCGGCTCGATTGCCGTTACCGCCCGGTCATCCTGATGGCTCAGGTTTTGACAGCCGCTGAGAAACAGCGCTGCCAATAAGGCCGTTCGTAGCTTCATCTCGCTCAGGTCATCTGTGGAAAAACAGCTCGCATCATAAGGGGCAATGCCCCCCTGATCAAGGTTTGTTCAAAAAACGTCCTTCCACGCCCGCAGAACAGCGAAGGTATCCTCTGGATTTTCCAAGCATTTAAGGGCGTATTTCTCAGCAGAAAATTTTACCGAGTCCTGCTCGCAGCGCAGAAAAACATTGAAATTCCGCTCATCTCCCAGCCGGGAGGGGAGACTCGGGAGGCCCTGCTGACGCAGTTTGCTGATCACGCCGATCTGCCGCTGGATCGCCAGGTTGTCGGGCTCGACCGCATGGGCGAAACGCAGGTTGGAGAGCGTGTATTCATGGGCACAATAAAGGAGGGTCTCATCGGGCAGTGCCGCGAGCCGTTGCAGGGAAGTGTGCATCTGTGCCGGGGTCCCTTCGAACAGACGGCCGCAACCGGCGCTGAAGAGGGTATCGCCACAAAACAGCATGCCCTGGCCGTAATAGGCGATGTGCCCCAGGGTATGACCGGGCACATGGAGGACATCCAGACTCAGGCCATGCCAGTTGATTTGATCCCCATCGTCGAGCCACTGGCCGTGATGGTCCGGCATGGGGTCATGCTTGGGGCCATAGAGACGAGCGTGGGGGAAGTGTTGCAGCAACTCGGATACGCCCCCGACGTGATCGCGGTGGTGATGGGTCAGGAGGATGGCATCCAGCACCAGATCCAGCGCAGCCAGCCGTTCCAGCACGGGAGCGGCCTCGCCCGGATCGACGACCAGGCAGTGATTTTCATGACGGATCAACCAGATGTAGTTGTCGCTGAAGGCGGGAACTGTGATGACGGTATACATGGGTCGAGGTCTCTTGTGTTCTCTTTAAGGAAGGGATCTTATATAACTGGATGGCATTCGCCCCGAGTTGGTCCCATTATGCAACTGGCACGTACCGAACAACAGATCGCGCTTCCGACCAGTTGGTCCGCACTGCCCATGGGGGACTGGGTGGCCGCCGAGCTTCAGGAGCGCCTCGACAACTGGTGCCCCCACCTCTTTGGCTATCATTTGCTCAAGATAGGTGCCCTGAGCGCCGAACTCTCCTGCGGCTGTTCCACCATTCGTCATCAAATCGGTGTCGCCCCCGGCGGACGGCTGCTGGACATCCAGGGGGATCCGCTCGCCTTGCCGGTGCGATCGGGGAGCGTGGATGCCTGCCTGCTGGCTCACTGCCTCGATTTCTCGCCGGATCCTCATCAGGTGCTGCGGGAGGCAGAACGGGTGCTGACCGACGATGGCTGGCTCATTGTCAGCGGTTACAACCCGCTCAGCCTGGTGGGGCTGGGTCATTATCTGCCCTTCATGCGGCGGCATCTGCCTTGGTCTGCCCGCATGTTCACGCCCGCACGGGTGACCGACTGGCTGCAACTGCTCGGCTGTGAGGTGATGTTCGACGAGCGGTTCGGTTTCTCCTTCATGGGCAGGCAGAGCAAGATCGGCTGGTGGCGGGAGAGTCTGGGGCGGGACTATTGCCGCTCCCTGGCGTCTGTTTACGTGATTGCCGCCCGCAAGCGGCGTTTCCCCGTGACACCGGTACGTCGCCGCTGGCGGCTGCCGGAGTCGATGGCCGCGCCAGGAATGGCGCGCCAGGGCGGCTAGCGGGCATCAGGGCTGGTAGCCGCTGTCTTCGGCAAGCTGCTTGCCGCTGGCGGCCTCACGGGCAAGCTCGTCACAGCGTTCGTTTTCCGGGTGGCCCGAGTGTCCTTTCACCCAGAGCCATTCGATCTGGTGACGGGCCACTTCCGCATCAAGGGCCTGCCAGAGATCGACGTTCTTGACCGGCTGACGGTTGGCGGTCATCCAGCCCTTCTTCTTCCAGCCGATGATCCATTGGGTGATCCCCTGGCGCACATACTGGCTGTCGGTGGTGAGCCGCACCTGGCAGGGTTCGTTCAGGGTCCGCAGCCCCATGATGGCAGCCATCAGCTCCATCCGGTTATTGGTGGTCAATCGAAAACCGGCGGAGATCTCCTTGCGATGCTTGCCATAGACCATGACGGCACCATAGCCGCCGGGGCCCGGGTTGCCTAAGCAGGAGCCATCCGTGAATAAATCAATCTGTTTCAACATGAGCAATCAATCTGTTTTAGCGAGAGGCTTGGGGTAAACTAGCGAGTAAAACCGAAGTTTGACATGGATTTGATCATGAGCACACCCCAACTGAATCGCCAGATCATTCTGGATACCGAAACCACCGGCATGAACACCGCGGGCGGCCCTGTCTATCTTGGGCACCGCATCATCGAGATCGGCTGTGTGGAGGTGATCAACCGCAAACTCACCGGCAACCATTTCCACGTCTACATCAAGCCGGATCGGCTGGTGGACCCCGAGGCCATCGCCGTGCACGGCATCACGGATGCCTTCCTGGCGGACAAGCCCTCTTTTAGCCAGATAGCGGACGATTTCATCGAGTTCATTCGCGGCGCCGAGCTCATCGCCCACAACGCCCCCTTTGACGTGAGCTTCATGGACTATGAGTTCAGCAAGCTCGGTCTGAACTTCAAGACGGCGGATATCTGCGGCATCACGGATACCCTGGCGATGGCGCGGGATCTCTTCCCGGGCAAGCGCAACAACCTGGACGTATTGTGCGATCGCTACGGCATCGACAACTCTCACCGTACCCTGCACGGCGCCTTGCTTGATGCGGAGATCCTGGCGGACGTCTACCTCCTGATGACGGGTGGCCAGACCAAACTCAATCTGGCGAGCGAAACCAGCGAGAGTGAGACCAGCCAGGATACCGGCATTCGTCGTCTGGAGAGCAATCGCCCGCCGCTCAGGGTGGTGCGCGCGAGCGACGAGGTGGCGGCTGTCCATGAAGCGAGGCTGGATCTGGTACAGAAAAAAGGAGGTGCCTGCCTGTGGCGGCAATGAGATCGCTTTGGGGGCTGCTGCTGCTGGCCTCCCTCCCGGCCGCGGCCAACGAGGTGTTTGCGCCTTCCGACATTCCTCTGCTCGACAACCGCTTTCGCATCGATTACGGCGTGAAGGAGATCACCTTCATCATCAAGCGCAAGCCGGGGACGCCTTCGGTGATCCTGGTGCGGCCCGATGGCAGCAAGCTCTATGTGGGCAAGGTCAAGCCGCCCGACGTGGGCTGGTTGCCCCTCAAGGATCAGGATCTCATCACCATCCGCGACCCCATGCCCGGCCCCTGGCAGGCGATCGGAGAGGTGGACCCCGACAATCGGGTGCGCCTGCTCACCGACATCCAGGTCGAGAGCGAGCCGCTACCGGCCCGCCTCTATCAGGGTGAGCGTGTCAAACTGCAATCCCGTCTGCTGATCGATGGCGCGGCGCCTGGAGCGGGTTACTACCTCACCGATCTGGGCATGACCGTCAAGCTGCAGCAGTTCAACGATGCCAGCCAGAGCGGCGATCCCGTGTTCGAGGAGACCCTGGGACGCTACATGGATGATGGCAAGGGGGTGGACGAAGTGCCGGGGGACGGTATCTTGACCGCCGAGGCGGTACTGGACGTCCCTGCGGGAAAATACCGAGCCCTCTTCAGCACCGGCAATGAGGTCTTCTCACGAGCCCAGTCACAGCAGGTGCTGCTTTACCCCTGGCCGGTCAGCTATTCCCTGAATCCCCCCTCCGGGGAGGGGGGAGCCAAGCTCTCTCTGGTCATCGATGTGGATGAACTGGATCCAGCCTCCGTGGTCATCCAGGGCAAGGCCATCGACGGCGGCGGCAGTAGCATGACGTTCAACGAGGTGGCGACAGCGCCGCGTTTTGGCGTGGATCTCTCCGCCCTCAAGGCGGCAGGGCAGTACAAGGTGGAGGCCACCCTCTTTGGAACAACCCGGCTCGGTCGCGAGGTGCAACTGCAATTGCCGGCCAAGTCGTTCACCATAGCACCGCCTCCCCCCCCTCCCGCACCCTCTGCGGCCATGCCCGCATCCGCCGCCACCCCCGACCGGTTCGAGGAGCGGGAGAGTCCGGTCTGGCTGCCCTGGGCGCTGGGGGGAGGTGGCGTGTTGCTGCTCTTGCTGGGGGCGGGTGGTTTCATTCTGCTGCAAAAGCGCCGCACTCTGCACAAGGCGATGGCGGCGCAGAAGGCGCAACTTGAAGAGACGCCAGCAACCCCCAGACTGGATCTCAATCTGCCGGAGCAATAATTCCGCGCACATTGCAAAGAAGCCGCCCAATGGGCGGCTTCTTCATGGTCGCAAGTGGATGGGGTGAACCCGATATCAGTGAGCGCCGATATAGATGTCTTTGTACTGCTCGCGAATATCGAGGAACTTCTCCAGATTGGCCAGCATCAGGTCCACCAGGAGGGGGTCGAAGTGCTCTCCTTTCTCCTCCTTGATCAGCGCCAGCACCTGATCCAGCGGCCAGGCCTGCTTGTAGCAACGATCCGAGCCCAGGGCATCGAACACATCCGCCAGGGCGACGATGCGTCCTTCAAGCGGAATGTCCTCTCCCTTCAATCCGCGGGGATAGCCGCTGCCATTCCACTTCTCGTGATGGTTGCCCGCGATGGTGGCGCCTATCTGGAACAGGGCCAGGTCACTGCCGGAGAGCATGTCCTGCCCAAGCTGGGCGTGGGTTTTCATGATCTCCCACTCCTCGGGAGTGAGTTTGCCCGGTTTGTGCAAGATGGCGTCCGGGATCCCCACCTTGCCGATGTCGTGCAGGGGAGAGGCACGCTTGATGAGCTCGCACCTGTCCTCATTCATGCCGAGCAGCTTGCAGAACAATTCGGTGTAGAGGGCCACCCGCTTGACGTGCAAGCCGGACTCTTTCGAGCGGCTCTCCACCAGTTCGCCGATGCGATAGATGATCTCTCGCTGGTTGTCACCGATCACCTCGTTGAGCCGGATATTCTCCAGCGCCACTATGATGTTTTCGGTGAACAGGCTCAGCAGCCCGGTATCCATCTGGCTGAGCGGGCGAGTGGTCTCGATGTGGAACAGCAGGTGATGACGGGCATTCTGGCAATAGAGCACCATCTGGTTGCCATCGTAGACATTGGCTCCCTTGGCCATGGCACAGCGCAGTATTTCCGGCGCATCGACGAGGCGCAGCATGGGACCATCGCTGAGCAGAGGCTCGAGCACCTGATCCCGCACCTCATACGCCAGGTGCTTCACATCGTAAATCTGGGACTCTTCCAGATTGAGCAGGGCGCTGAGCTGGGTCTGGGCTCCTTCGACGAACTGGCGCAGGGCACGCTGCTCGAAGATCCCCTTGGACGCCTCAATGACCTTCTCCAGTCCCTGTCGATTGCTCTCAAGGGTTCGGATGTCCCGGTAAGAGCGCAGGCTGGCGCGCAGCAGGGTGCGCAGTTTCTGGGAGGTAAGCTCGGTCTTGTCCTTGTAGTCGTTGATATCGTAGTTGGTCACCACGTCATCTTCCGGGGCCTGACCGGGCTGACCGGTTCGCAGCACGATGCGCACCATCTTGTTTTGCAGCTCGTCGCGCACGAACTTGACCACCTCGAGACCGGCATGATCGACCTCCATGACGACGTCGAGCAGCAGCAGGGCGACATCCGGGGTGAGGGCGAGCAAGGCTTTGGCTTCAGCCGCAGAGTAGGCGTGCAGAAAATCGATCGGCTTGCCGTCGAATTCAAACTTGTTCAGGGTGATTTTGGTGATGCGATGCACTTCGGGTTCATCGTCCACTATCATCACCTTCCAGCCGGCGGGACGCGGTGCTGATTGGGGAAGATCTTCATCATCAATAATCAGGATTTGATCATCCATTATGCAATCCTGTGTGTGATCCTGTGCTTACCTTAACCGCTTCATTCAATATAGGAAACGGATTGATATCCAAAATATGATCCAGTCGGTTTCTCTTTCTTCGTATCGAATGCCATCCACCAGCCCTTTCATGAAAAACGCCTCCACAAGGGAGGCGTTCTGGCATCAGAGGCATCAAGCTGCCCTGTGATAGGCGGAGGCTTCAAACAGTGCCTTGTTGGCCACCAGGTCGACGGGATCGAAATCATCGACGTTGATGGTGCGAAGACGACTCTCCTCGGCACGCCGCAGCAGATCCGCTTCGGCCTGGTTGATGACACCGAGGCTCAGGCCCGCCTCTGCCACCTTGTCGAGCTGGGTGAAGGGGCGTTTGCTCCCTTCGGCCTTGCACACCTTGTCAAACAGCGGCTCTGCGGTCAGCACATCGTCCAGCGCCTGTTCCAGCAGCCCGAAGGGGTTGCCCTCCTCGCGCGTCAGATATTGGCCCTCGGCCAGACGGCTGCGCGTGGCACTTGGCACCTGGAGCAGGCGGGCCACCTGGCTGTCGAGCTTGTCGGAGGGACGCTTCAGGTCGCGACCAAGGGGTAGCACGATGGCGCGCAGGGCCAGACCAATCCAGCGATTCGGGAAGTTGCGCAGCAACTCGTCGATCGCTTCCTGCGCCTTGAACAGAGCGTCTTGCTGTGCCCAGTGCAGCAGCGGCAGGTCGGCTTGCTGGCGTCCTTCATCCTGATAGCGCTTGAGGGCGCTGGAGGCCAGATAGAGCTGGCTCAGCACGTCGCCGAGGCGGGCAGAGACCCGCTCTTTGCGCTTGAGCTCGCCACCCAGGGTGCCCATCGCCATGTCTGACAGGAAGGCAAGGTTGGCGGAGAGGCGAGAGAGCTGCTGATAGTAGCCCTTGGTCTGATCCTTGTAGGGCGCGGCGGCGAAGCGGGCACCGGTCAGCCCCAGCCAGAAGCTGCGCACCAGGTTGCTGATGGCAAAGCCCACGTGGCTGAACATCGCCTTGTCGAAATCTTTCAGCGCCTGCTCTTTGTCGGGGTGGCTGGCGGCCAGCATCTCCGGCAACACGTAAGGGTGGCAACGGATGGCTCCCTGACCGTAAATGATCATGCTGCGGGTCAGGATATTGGCTCCTTCGACGGTCACGGCGATGGGCGCCCCCTGATAGCCACGGGCCAGATAGTTGTTCGGCCCCATGCAGATGGCCTTGCCGCCATGGATGTCCATGGCATCGATGATGCACTTCTGGGCGCGGTCGGTGAGGTGATACTTGACGATGGCGGAGATGACCGAGGGTTTTTCACCGAGATCGATGCCGGTGACCGTCAGTTTGGCGGCGGCGCCCATGATGTAGGCGTTGCCACCCAGGCGTGCCAGCGGCTCTTCAATCCCTTCCATCTTGCCAATCGGCAGCTTGAACTGGCGACGGATGCGGCTGTAGGCTCCGGTGGCCAGGGCCAGCATCTTGACGCCGCCCGTGCTGTTGGAGGGCAGGGTGATGCCGCGGCCGACGGAGAGACACTCCACCAGCATGCGCCAGCCCTGACCGGCCATGGCCGGACCGCCGATGATGAAGTCGAGCGGGACGAACACGTCCTTGCCGCGGGTCGGGCCGTTCTGGAACGGCACGTTGAGCGGGAAGTGGCGACGGCCGATGTCGACCCCCTTGATGTGGGTCGGAATGAGGGCGCAGGTGATGCCGAGCTCTTCTTCCTCACCCAGCAGGTGGTCAGGGTCACGCAGCTTGAAGGCGAGGCCGAGTACGGTGGCGATGGGAGCCAGGGTAATGTAGCGCTTGTTCCAGGTCAGGCGCATGCCGAGCACCTCTTCCCCTTCCCACTCGCCTTTGCAGATGATGCCGAAGTCGGGAATCGAGCCCGCATCAGAACCCGCTTCCGGGCTGGTCAGGGCGAAACAGGGGATCTCCTTGCCGACAGCCAGACGGGGCAGATAGTAATCCTTCTGCTCGTCAGTACCGTAGTGTTGCAGCAGCTCACCCGGCCCTAAGGAGTTGGGAACGCCGACGGTGGAGGCGAGCACGGCGCTGGCGCCGCACAGCTTTTGCAGCACGCAGGACTGGGCGTAGGCGGAGAACTCCAGCCCGCCATATTTCTTCTTGATGATCATGGCGAAGAACTTGTTGTCCTTCAGGTATTGCCACACCTCGGGAGAGAGATCGGCACGCTCGTGGGTCACTTCCCAGTCGTTGACCATGCGGCACACTTCTTCAACCGGACCGTCCATGAAGGCCTGCTCTTCGGCAGACAGCGTGCTGACCGGAATGGCGTGCAGCTTCTTCCAGTCCGGGTTGCCGGCAAACAGATCCGCTTCCCACCAGGTCGTCCCCGCTTCGATGGCTTCCTTCTCGGTTCGGGACATCTCCGGCATGATGGACTTGTAGATCTTGAACAGCGGCTTGGTCAGCTGGTTGCGGCGAAACTCCACCAGATTGAGGGGCAGGGCTATCACCGCGAACAGCGCCCACACCAACAGGGGCACATGGCCATAGAAAGTGCCGGCGACCAGGGCGGCGGCCGTGGCAAGCGTGGCGGTGAACAGGGACGCACGGCGATAGGCCATGGCGCCGATCACCAGGATCACCCCGAGCAGAGTGAGGGTCGTCGTCATTGTTTGCTCCTTGCATGAATTGCCGAGGTTGGGAAATTGGCGTTAACTGATCCAGAGGTCTGACCTGTTGGATATGGCCCCTGTTGTAATTCATACGCACAAACTTATCAAGCTGTTTACAAGCCTGTTACCTTAGCTCTGTGATCGCCATAACGCGCTGCCCGCCCCATCTTGGCGGGCGGGGGGCGACGATTGGACTGGCTTGTGCGACAATGCCGCCACCCTATGTTGGACGACGAGATTTCAAGAACCATGTACCAAGAACTGATCCGCAACGAGTTGACCGAGGCTGCCAGCGTGCTTCAGGCGTTCCTGGCAGATGAGCAAAATCTGAAAAACATCGAGGCGGCGGCCAAGCTGCTCGCCGACTCCTTCAAGCAGGAAGGCAAGGTACTCTCCTGCGGCAACGGCGGCTCCCACTGCGATGCCATGCACTTTGCCGAGGAGCTGACCGGTCGTTATCGCGAGAACCGCCCAGGCTATGCCGGCATCGCCATCTCCGATCCCAGCCACCTCTCCTGCGTCTCCAACGACTTTGGCTATGACTATGTCTTCTCTCGCTATGTGGAGGCCGTCGGCCGTCGTGGTGACGTGCTGCTCGGCATCTCCACCAGCGGCAACTCCGGCAACATCCTCAAAGCCATCGAGGCGGCCCGTGCCAAAGGGATGAAGGTGATTGCCCTGACCGGCAAGGACGGCGGCAAGATGGCTGGTCTGGCCGATGTGGAGATCCGTGTGCCGCACTTCGGTTATGCCGATCGCATCCAGGAAGTGCACATCAAGGTGATCCATATCCTGATCCAGCTGGTTGAAAAAGAGATGGCCAAGTAATCAACGATCCGGGATTGAGAGGGGGTGATGGGTGACCATACCGGTCCTCTCGTCCAGCCGTGACGCTTGATTGACTAAACCAGAGTCAAGACATTCAGGGAGTGGATGGTATATGTGCGAACTGCTCGGCATGAGTGCCAATGTGCCGACCGACATCTGCTTCAGCTTTACCGGGCTGATGCTGCGGGGCGGCAAGACCGGTCCCCACAAGGATGGCTGGGGGATCACCTTCTATGAGGGGCGGGGTTTTCGCACCTTCAAGGATCCCGAACCCAGTGCCCAGTCTCCCATCGCCAAGCTGGTCCAGGCACTGCCCATCAAGAGCCGTGCCGTGGTCAGCCATATCCGGCAGGCGAACCGGGGGTGTGTCTCCCTGGAAAACACCCACCCTTTTACCCGAGAACTGTGGGGCCGTTACTGGACCTTTGCCCACAATGGCCAGTTGACCGGTTACAAGAAGCTGCCGACCGGGCGCCACCGTCCGGTCGGCGACACCGACAGCGAGCACGCCTTCTGCTGGCTGCTCGACAGGCTGGAGCACAAGTACCCCAAACGGCCGGCAAATTTCCCCGCCATGTTCCGTTACCTCGCGACCCTGTGCGACGAGCTGCGCGGGCTCGGGGTGTTCAATATGCTGCTGTCGGACGGAGAGTTCGTGATGACCTATTGCAGCAACAACCTTTACTGGTTGACGCGCAGGGCTCCCTTTGGCGAAGCCCGTCTGCTGGATGAGGATGTGGCCATCGACTTTCAGAGTGAAACCACGCCGAACGATGTGGTGACCCTGATCGCCACCCGGCCGCTCACCGGCAACGAGAATTGGGTGAAGATGGTGCCCGGGGAGTTCTGCCTGTTCAGGCTGGGTGAGCTGGAATATGGCAATGCAGCCAACTTGTTGAACCAGAAATAAAAAAATACCAGGGTAGATGTCTACCCTGGTTCTTCGCAGCAGCCATACAGGCAAAAAGGGATGAGAGAGGTGTTGCTGAGCCGCATCATTCTCATGGGTTGCATTGTTACTTTAATGTTAATTTTGTGACAACTTTTATCTCTCTCCATTCTGACTGACATACCGATAACTTGAAGCTGCTCACATTCTGGTGTCGCAAGAGCATCCGGAGCGATACGGGCATGCCCGAAGGACGGGTGACAGCGGGGCTGTGGGTCCGCTATATTGTGGTCTGTTTGAATACCATCATAGGGAAGAGAAGATGGAGTGGCTGGATCAGAAAGTGCTGCGACAACTGGCAGATGACATCGGTCACGAGATGATGCCGGTCGTCATCTCGGTGTTTGTCGAAGAGGTAGGCGAGCAGTTGGCCCAATTAAGGCCGCTTTTTGAACAGCGGGACTGGTCAGCCCTGGCGCGTCTTGCCCACAGCATGAAATCGTCCTGTGGCAGCTATGGCGCCAAACCCAGCTATCAGCAGGTGATGGATCTGGAGTCCGCCTGTCGCCGGGAAGATGAGCAAGAGGCCGGCAGACTGCTGGCGGAGCTGGAGCACTCCCTGCCCCAGGTCTTCACCCATCTGGCCCAGTTTCACTGATCCAGAAGGGCATCAGCCCGCCATGTCGCGCTCGCCAAGCCTGCTCAGGATCACTGTGTCGAGTGCCAGCCGCAGCTTGAGGCGGTCGTGGCGGTGGGGGAGGGCCGCTTCACCCAGCTCGGCCCGAACGAGGCAGTGCTGCAGCTCGGGTACCTGGGGGCCCTCGGGAGCCAGAATGGCATCGATCCGGCCGCTGCCTATCCGCTCTTCCAGCCAACGATGTTGACTGGACAGTGACAACTGGCCTGCCGGACCCTCTTCGTCCACCAGATTGCTGATGAACACGACGATGGCGCGGCTGCTGCGGATCGCCTCCGCAATTTCGCGCAGCAGCAGAGGAGGCATGATGGAGGTGAGGAAGCTGCCCGGCCCCAGGATGATCATGTCGGCCTGGCTCAGCGCCTCGACCGCTTCGCGCGTGGCGGGCACGACCGGTTTCAGGCTCAGGGCCCGTGGCGGCGTGGTGAGCTGATCGATGGAGACCTCCCCCAGGATCTGATCGCCACAGACGGTGTGGGCGCACAGATCGGTGGGATGCTCGGACATGGGCAGCAGATTGGGTTCAATTTCCAGCATGTCGCTGATGAGCCGGATGGCGTCCAGGGGGCGCACGCAGAGGTTGTCGAGGGCCAGCAGCATCAGGTTGCCGAGGTTGTGGCCCGCGAGCTCGCCGCGGCCGGTAAAGCGGTGCTCGAACAGCTGGCTACCGATGCTGGGGGTGGTCACCAGCTGGTTGAGGCAGTTGCGCAGATCCCCCCAGGCGATGCACTCCTGGCTTTTGCGCAGGCGTCCGGTGGAGCCGCCATCATCCGTGGTGGTGACGATGCCCGTCAGCCGGGATCCCAAGAACGACAGGGAAGAGAGCACCCGGCCCATACCGTGCCCGCCGCCGATGGCGACAACCCGGTCGAAGTCATTGATATTTTTCTGCCACATGCAGTGATCCCGTGGGAGGCCAGTGAGCACCATTCTAGTCTCCATGGCCAGGTAATTGTTTGATAAGGGTATGATTTTTGCTTGATGCCAGCATCCCGTACCCCTAGGAGACGATGTTGAACTTCCTGACGGCTCACTCGCTTGCCGAGACGACCCCACTGGCCGCCCAACAAGTTACAGAGCGGTTGCATGCCCAGTCATCCCATGTTCCATCGCTGTTGCTGGTCTATTTTACCCAAGCACACGAGGCGGCGGAACTGCGCCGTGCGCTCAAGGCACGTTTTCCCGATACCCGGCTGATCGGTTGCAGCTCCTGCGGCGGTATCCTGACCCAGGATGGCCATCATGGTCGGCATGGCTGGAGCCTGTCGGTCGCCGCCCTTTATGATGACAAGGGGGCCTATGGCGTGGCTGGCCAGATGGGGGATCAACCGGATGTGCGGGCATTGCTGCGCCGCGCCATCGCCGATGGTGGCCGACCGGGAGAGCTGCCGCAGCTCGTGTTGCTGCACACCAGCCCGGGGCTGGAGGAGGCTGTGCTCGCGGGGATCGACGCTGAGTTTGGCGCGACCGTTCCCGTCGTCGGCGGGTCGGCGGCAGACGATGGCGTGGCCGGGCAGTGGCAGCTGTGCTGGGACGAAGGGGAGGGATCACAAGGGTGCGTGTTGGCGGTGCTTTACCCCGACTGCCAACTGGCGTTCCAGTTTCACTCAGGCTATGTACCCACCGAGTGTCGCGGCATCATTACCGGGATAGACGGGAGGGAGGTGCTGACCATCGATCACGAGCCGGCGGCCCGGGTCTATGGTCGCTGGACCGAGCGTGCGACGCCCTGGCCGGTGGGCCCCATCCTCAGGGAGACGACGCTCTCGCCATTGGCCCGTCAGGTCGGCATGCTCGATGACCTGCCCTACTACAAGCTCTCCCATCCCGAGGCGGTGACGGCGCGGGAGGGGCTGCGCCTCTTTACCGAGACCCGACTGGGAGAGCGGCTGCTGCTCATGTACAGCAGCCAGGAAGGGTTGTTGCAGCGCAGCCTGAATGCGGTGAATATCGAGCCTGAATATGGCATGGCGAGCAATATGCGCCCCTTTGGCGCCCTGGTGGTGTTTTGTGCCGGTTGTCGGCTGGCACTGGGGGACAGGCTGGGGGACATCGTCAGTCAATTCAGTCAGAGGCTGGGTGAGATCCCCTTCATTACGCCCTTTACCTTCGGTGAACAGGGACGATTACCCCATGGTGAGCTGGCACACGGCAACCTCATGGTGTCGAGCGTAATCTTCCTCGAGAGCTGACACTGTGCTGGATTCAAGATGATAGGCAATAGCGAACTCGAAACCCTGGGTGACAAACTGCAAACCACGCTGGTGGAGCTGATGCGTTGCCGGGAGCGGGAGGCCAGATATCGGGAGGAGTCCCAAGCCCTGCTGTGCGGGGTGGCGACCCTGGCACAGGCCCAGAGTCTGGAGCAGGTACTGGAGAGTCTTATTCTTGCTCTCAAGCCCTTTATCGGATTCGAACAGGCGGATGTGGTTGCCTGGGAGGCCGTGGGGGGCAGCACCCATCTGAGCACCCAGCCGGACGAGGTGGGCCGGACTTGGTCGCTGACACCGCTCTTCTCCAGGGCCATCGAGGGGGAGACCCTGGTCATCTATGATCCCGCCCAACTGCCTGAGCTGGCGCCGCTGGCAGGGGCGCCGGGCTGGGCCAGCGTCATGATGACAGGCTTGCAGGGACCGGGGTTTTCCGGTGTGCTCATCTGCCGGCACAGCGTGGCGGGCACCTTCGATCTCAAGAGCAAGGCGGCGATGCAGCGTTGTCGCCCGCTCATCTCCCAGGCCCTGGTCAACATCGCCTATCGGGCTCGCCTGCAAGAACAGGTTGACCTCAAGACCCTGGCCCTGCAGGCCAGCGAACAGCGTTTTCGCAGTTTTGCCGCCATGGCCTCCGACTGGTTCTGGGAGACCGATCCCCAGCACAGGCTCAGCTATGTCTCTGCCCCTGGCTATCAGGGAGAGGTGCTGGCCCGCCAGACGGGGAGAAGCCTCTATGATTTTGCCCACGACAAGCAGGACCCGGCATGGAGCCACTACCGGCACCTGATCGCCCACCATCTGCCGGTGCGGGGAATGCGGGCCCAGGTGATGCTGGCGGGCGGGCCTTGCTGGATGGAGATCAATGCGGAGCCTTGCCATGATGCCGGTGGCCGCTTCCTCGGCTATCGGGGCACGGCGCGGGAGATAGGCAGCCAGATCCGCCGCGAGCAGGAGCTGGCGCGGGCGCGGGACGATGCCGAGACGGCCAACCGTGCCAAATCCCAGTTCCTTGCCATGATGACCCACGAGATCCGCTCTCCCATGAACGCCGTGCTGGGGATGCTGGATCTGCTGCAGCATGGCCGGCTCGACACTCCGCAACAGACCCTCATCGGCCATGCCACCCACTCTGCGCATCTGTTGCAGACCATCATCGACGATGTGCTCGATTTCTCGAAAATAGAATCACATACCCTGACGCTGCACTGTGAACCTTTTCAACCAGCTGAGCTGTGTCGTGCCCTGGTGGAGCCCTTGCAGGCACAGGCCAGTGCCAAGGGCATCACACTGCACTGGCATCTGGATGAGACGCTCCCTGAACGCCTTCAAGGGGATGCCGTCCGCCTCTCCCAGGTGATAGGCAACCTGCTTGGCAATGCCGTGAAGTTCACCTCCGTCGGTAGCGTGCGTCTGGCGTTGACCTGGGAGGAGGAAAAGCTGGGGGTCATGGTCAGCGACACGGGGATCGGCATCTCCACCGAGGATCAGGCGTTGCTGTTCGAACCCTTCTATCAGGTCGACAGTTCGGCAACCCGCCGCTTCTCCGGCTCGGGGCTCGGGCTGGCCATCTGCAGGCGGCTGGTGCAGCTGATGGGGGGAGACATTTGCGTGCAGAGCACGCCTGGGCTGGGAAGCTGCTTCTGGTTCGAGCTGCCCGGGATGGCCTCTCCCTGTGCTCCGGCCACCGCCCCCGGCAGTGAAGAGTGCGCCAGACTGGAGCTGGATGTGCTGGTGGTGGAAGACAGTCCGGTCAATCAGCTGGTGGTATCCCTGATGCTGCAGAAGCTGGTGTGCAGGGTGAGGCTGGCAGGCAATGGTCTGGAGGCCCTGGCACAAGTGGCGAAGCAGCAGCCGGACCTTGTCCTGATGGATATGCGGATGCCGCAGATGGATGGGCTGGAGGCGACCAGGCGCCTGCGGGACATGGGGTGCGAGGTGCCCATTGTCGCGTTGACGGCCAATGCCATGATGGAGGACAGGGCCCGCTGCCTTGCCCAGGGCATGAACGATTTTCTGGCCAAACCCATCAGTCTTGCCAGGCTGCGAAGCTGCCTGCTCCGCCATTGCAGGTGATGCCGGCCGATTTTGGGTAAAAAAAATGGTCAACCTGGTGGTTGACCAATTCTTCAGCAAATACTGAAGAGAGCACGGGATAAATCGGGTTGTACGGTTTTATATGAAAAAGTCGTGCCAACTTTTCAAAACCTGTTATTTGCGGCCTGTAGCTGAATTGTGTGTTATTTATCTCTACCGTGATTGCAAAATGCAATTCTCATTTTTTCATTATAAGAATGCAGTGCCGAGAATTCGCGTTTTGCAAACCAACCGTTGACTCACTCTTTGACTCACTGTGCGATCAGTCGGCGCAAGAACTGGCGCGCCGCTTCACTGTTCTGTTTGGCAATCAACATCTGTTTTTCATAGATCGGCATGGGCAGGATCTCGAGCCAGCGTTGGCAGAGCCAGGCTGCATCGTCGAACTGCTTGTCCGGGTAGAGCTCATCCAGTTCCGGGTATTGTGCAAAGACCTCTCTCAATCGGCTGACCAGCTGGTTGTCGCTGACATCAGAATCCGCACTAGGCCAGTTGGGCAGTGGCTCGACCTGGGCGTGCCTGAGGCCTGCGTCATCCGTTTCCATCTCGTGGATGCAGAAGCGTTCAAGGCCGAGCACGGTGACCCCGAGCAAACCGTCGTTGAGGGTATAAAAATCAGTCACCTTGACGCGGGTTCCGACCGGGAGAATCCGTCCGCAGGTACCCGTGCTGGTAGTCTCTTCCATCACGATGCCAAAACCCCGATCCTCGAGGAAGGACTCCTTGAGCATCTGCAGGTGGCGCGGCTCGAACAGGCGAAGGGGGAGCTTGCCGCCGGGCAGAATGTGGGACGGCAAGGGGAACAGTGCCAGTTGTTGAAGTTTCATGTTCCATCCTCCTAATCAGTCATTGCTGAATGTGACAATGCAGTGACCGTGCCAGAGAGAGGTGGCGTGGCGAAGGGGTGAGTCATTTCCCGTGGTTATTTTTAATATCCATTTAAAATCAATCTATTGTGATTTGATGTCGCGAATGCAGGCAAGGCAGTGCGAAAGGGATTCAGGTGAGGTGTTAGGGCGCCGAACATACCCTGTGTGCAGAATGAGTCTATTTTCGCATATTGCAAATTTGATTCATGCAAAATGCCTGTTACAGACCCATTCAGCGATTGGAGACAAAGGCCAGGGGATCAGGTTGTGAATTCGGTGTGCTGTGTCATGCCATCCAGCATCAGGGCGGCTATTTCGTCATACATCTGCGACCAGGCCTGTGCCAGTGCAGGGGTAAAACCACTGCCGAGACGCCGTGCCAGTACCTGGGTCAGTGCCTGTTTGAGCAGCGCAAACTGGTGGGGTTGAACGTTGAATCGCTGGTGACGCCTGCCGAGATCGCGAATGATGAAACCCAGTGCATCCAGCTGGGAGAGGCTGGTGATGACGGTGTTCAGGGTGTCCGACACCTTGGCAACGGGCAGCTCCTGATGTGGGGGAAAGAGGGCCCTGAGTTCGGGGGACAATCTGAACAGCTCTTCATACACCTCCTGGACATAGCTGTTGTTCAGGGCGCTCACCCTGCCCCAGGCTTTCTGGACCAGCTCTATCTGCTCAAAGGTCATGTCGATGTTTCCTTCCCGTGCGATGTCATGAAAATAATAATCCATCTACTCAATAGAGCACCGGGTTCCGCGCCATTTGGGGAAGAGGAGAGGGGGCCAGCAAGGAGGCACGGATGGTGGCCCCTTGCTGGCGGAGGCCGGAACCTCAGTTGCGCTGTTCCAGGTACATGACGGCTGCTTCGACGCGACTTTGGGCCTCGAGCTTTTTCAGCAGGCTTTTGACGTGGACCTTGACGGTTCCCTCGGAGATATGGAGCACGGAGGCGACCTGTTTGTTGGAGAGACCCTTTGCAATTTCGCGCAGGATTTGCATTTCGCGACGCGTTAAGCTCTCCAGCTTCTGCTGCAGGTGATCCAGTTCGTAGATGTTCTCGAGGTAGGGACGCAGCGGCTCGCTCAGGATCTGTTTGCCGGTCATCACGTCCGCCAGCTGGGCCAGCAGCATGTCTGGCTCGGTATCCTTGAGCAGGTAGCCGTCGGCGCCGGCCTTGAGCAGGGCAACCACATCCTGGCGGGCGTCAGAGACGGTCAGGATCACCACGCGGGAAGTCACCTCTTCGGCCCGCAGCGCCTTGAGGGTATCGAGACCTGACAACCCCTTCATGTTGAGGTCGAGCAGGATAAGGTCCGGTTCGGACTCCTTGGCCATGGCCACGGCGTCGGTGCCGTTGGAGGCCTCGCCAACCACGTCGATGTTATCTTCCAACTCCAGCAGTTGCACAATTCCCTTGCGCATCAGGGGGTGGTCATCCACGACCAGAACACTGTATTTCATCTCGTCCATCAGGCGTCTCTTGTTAGGCTGGTGGGAAAGGTCAGGTGTATGCGGGTGCCCCCGGAGGGCGGTTCACTGATGGTCAACTGGCCGCGCAATTTGCTGGCGCGTTCATTCATGATGCTGAGACCGTAGTGATTCACCGCCGAGCTTGCTCCCCTTATTCCAACACCATCGTCTGCAATCTGAACCTGGATGTTACCATCAGCCAGGGTCTCACAGCTAACGTCAATGTGCCGCGCGCTGGCATGCTTGATGGCATTGAGCACTGCCTCACGGATCAGCTGCAGGATGTGGATGTGCTGTCCCGCTTCAAGGTCGGTGTCCGTCAGTCCGTACTGGAGCCTGATGTCGGCGTGCGTCTGGGGTTTGAGCTGCTCGAGCATGACCGCGATGGCTTCACCCAGGTTGGCATCGCCGATGCTGAGGCGGAAGGTGCCGAGTAGTTCGCGCAACTGGGTATAGGCATTGCTGAGTCCCTCGTCGATCTGCTCCATGGCTGCCTCGGTCTTGGCCCTGTCCCCCTTGGCGAAGGAGCGCTTGAGCAGAGTGGCCTGGATCTTCAGGTAGGAGAGGGCCTGGGCGAGGGAGTCGTGCAGTTCACGGGCGATGACGGCGCGTTCTTCCATCAGCAGCAGGCGCTGGTGCTGCAGCAGGGTCTGATCCTTGTGTAGCACCTGGGCCAGCAACATGGAGAAGTTCTTCATCAGCCGCTCGTCGATGGGGTGGCCGCTTATCATGTCGAGCCGGCCGTACTCCTCGTCATCCATCTGCAGGTAGAAACTCACCACGGCGTCCAGATCCCCCGGCCACCCCTTTCGCCCTGTGATGTAGACCGGCATCGCATTGTGCTCGAAGCGGGTGAGGCGGATGTACTCGATGTGCTGGTGGGCGGCGGCCCGCTCCAGCAGCTTTTGCAGGGTGCGGCGGCTGAGGGGCGCCGCGTGCAGTTTCTGGGCGGTGGAATAGAGGAAGGAGAGGGTGTCGTTGGCCTGTTGCAGCTTGGCCGTTTTCTCCTCCACCTTGCTCTCCAGCTCCCGGTAGAGTTTGCCAAGCTCGTCGGCCATGGTCGCGAACGCCCCCGACAGCTCTCCCAGCTCGTTTTCACAGTGAGGGGGCAGGGTGAGATCGAATTCCTGACGCTGGATCTGGCGTGCGCAATAGACCAGCTGATTCAGGGGCGCCACCACCTGCTGGCGGGTGAAGCGCACCGTGCACCAGGCGATGGTGATGATGGCGAGCAGACCCAACCCCTCTGCCAGGGCCAGCATGCGCACCTTGAACTCCACGTGGTACTGCATCTGGTTGACGAAGTCATCGATGGCGGCGACGAACTGTTCCGTATTGTCGGTATAACGGCTGGGGGTGGCATTCTCGATGTGTTCGCGCATCACTTGCCATTGCAAGAGGACTTCACCATAGGTGCGGCGCAGGGAGGCGGGCGTGATCCAGCGCTGGGTCTCCTGCAGCTCGGGGGCATGAAGGGTCTGTTCAAACTGGGCGAGCCGACCGAGGACGACCTGATCCTTCTCGATTTCATAGGCCATGCGGTAGGCCTGCATGCGCAGGGATCCCGACAGGTTGATGGCCTTGGCATCGGGAACCGAATAGAAGAGGGTGACCATGGCCACCACGGCGATCAGGCTGGCCATGAACAGGATCAGCACCATGGAGCGACCGATGGCGCTGCTGACCGACTGCACTCTGAACCATTTTCCCATGCCGACCGGCTCCCTTTTCACCCACAAAGACCCACAAAGTAGCATGGGAGTGTACTCCAAGTTGTGCTAGCATCGAAAAACTAGATGAACTCCGAGCGATTTTGCCTAAGTCATTGAGATAGGGGGAGATCGCCGTCAGCCGATGTTCGAGCTGAAAGGGTCAGGAAAGAAATGCCCTGGCCTCCCGTATTTGGAAAGGTGTTTATGTTGCCACTTGAAGATGGTTTTTCCCGTCGCTTTTACTATTTGCGTCTGTCGGTCACCGACGTCTGCAATTTCCGCTGTACCTACTGTCTGCCGGACGGCTATCACCCGCCGAAAGGAGATGGTGAGGGGCGCCAGTCCTTCCTCTCCCTGGAGGAGATCCGTCGCGTCGTCTCCGGGTTTGCCGCCATGGGGACGCGCAAGGTGCGTCTGACCGGAGGCGAGCCCTCCCTGCGCCGCGACTTCACGGCCATCATCGAGACCGTGGCCAATACCCCCGGCATCGAGAAGGTGGCCATGACCACCAACGGGTATCGCCTCAAGGAGCGTGCCCGCGAGTGGTTCGATGCGGGGCTGACGGCCCTGAACGTCAGCGTCGACAGCCTGGATCCCCGCCAGTTCCACCAGATCACCGGCGAGAACAAGCTGGCGGAGGTGATGGCGGGGATAGACGCCGCCCTGAGTGCCGGTTTTCGGTCGGTCAAGATCAACGCCGTGCTGCTCAAGGGGCTCAATGATCATCAGCTCGAGACATTCCTCGCCTGGATCCGCGACAAACCCATCGAGCTTCGTTTCATCGAACTGATGCAGACCGGCGAGATGGACGCCCTGTTTCGCGACCACCATACCAGCGGTGAACTCATCAAGCAGCGCCTGCAAGAGAGCGGCTGGGTGCAGCAGCTGCGCGGCCTGGATGATGGCCCTGCCCAGGTGTTCACGCATCCGGACTCGAGGGGCGGGGTGGGGCTCATCATGCCCTACAGCAAGGATTTTTGCGCCGGTTGCAACCGGCTGCGGGTCTCCTCCAAGGGCAAGCTGCACCTGTGTCTCTTTGGCGACAACGGGGTGGAACTGCGGGATCTGCTCACCGATGACAGCCAGCAGGAGGCGCTGCAATGGCGTATTCGCCAGGCGCTGACCGGCAAGGCCGCCACCCATCGCCTCCATGAAGGCAATGCAGGCATGACCCCCCACCTGGCCTCCATCGGCGGCTGACAGCCGCCGTGCACCTCAAATAACCTTCGATTAATTATCAATCCTCACATAGGGGTAATTTACCTTGCCCCTGCTGTGTCTAATTGCGCCAAGGGTTTGATCCAGCGCAAGAATCCCCCCTGTTTATCTCCCTGGTGGTATATCCCCTGACTTGTCAGGGCCGCAATATACACCCACGCTTATAATTGGTATTGAAAATGCCAGTCACGGGATCCGCGCGGGGGCATCCGTCCCCGAAAAGAGGAGTCGATATGACCGACGGGGTCAACTTGTCACGCAGAGGCCTGTTTCGGGGACGCCTGAGCGCCCCCAAGGCCGGGATCCAGTTGCCCTGGTCCGTCTCCTGGGACGAGTTCGTGGCCGGCTGTACCCGCTGCGGCGACTGTCTGGCGGCCTGTCCGGAGCAGATCCTGATCAAGGGAGACGGGGGCTTCCCCACGGTGGATTTTCACCGCGGCGAGTGCACCTTCTGCACCGAGTGCGTCAGCGCCTGTCAGGCGCCGGTGTTCAGGCCGACAACCCAGACACCCTGGGAGTATTTGGCCCATATCGAGGCGGGCTGTCTGGCCACTGCCCAGGTGTTCTGCCAGCGCTGTCAGGACAGCTGCGAGCAGCAGGCCATCCGCTTTTCCCCCCGGCTGGGGCGCGTACCCACCCCCAGCATCCATGCCGAGTCGTGCAATGGCTGCGGGGCCTGCGTGGCGGATTGCCCGGTGGGCAGCATCAGCATCGGTCTGTCTCGTGGCGAGGCTTCGCGATGACCCAAGAGACGAACAAGTTGGAAAACGGTGATATGACGCGAGAAGAGTTCCATGTATCCAGCCTGGTGGTGCTGACCCAGCCCGATCTGCGCCACGCCCTGGCAGAGCGTATTGCGACCCTGGATGGGGCCGAGATCCACGCCGTCAGCGAGGAGGGCAAGCTGGTGGTGACCCTGGAGGGGCCGAGCCAGCGCCCCATCATGGCGGCCATCGACACCATTCAGGGGTTGCCCGGGGTGCTCTCTGCGGCCCTGATCTACCACCAGTTCGATGAAATGGACGCCGAAGATGGGGAATAAGGCGTCATGCGGCAGAAGCGCAAGAGTCGTTCGCTGACCGCCACGGGTAATACACGGGATGCCGGGTCTGTTGTCTGCGTTCGATGAACGAAAAGCCCAGAGCAAAGGAATAAAGCGCCATGGAGCTGAGCCAGCGCGGCTCGTCACAATGGCTGTCATTGATGTGATTAAGCAATGCGAGGATATGTCATGAAGCTGAGTCGACGCGACTTTATGAAGGCCAATGCGGTGGCGGCAGCCGCTGCCGTGGCCGGTGTCAGTGCCCCCACTCTGGCGGCGAACCTGATCACCAGTACCGACAAGACCGCCATCACCTGGGACAAGGCGCCGTGCCGCTTCTGCGGGACCGGCTGCTCCGTGCTGGTGGGCTCCCAGGCTGGCCGCGTCGTGGCGACCCAGGGGGATCCCGATGCACCGGTCAACCGTGGCCTGAACTGCATCAAGGGCTACTTCCTCTCCAAGATCATGTACGGGGAGGATCGCCTGACTCAGCCCATGCTGCGCATGACGAACGGCAAGTTCGACAAGAACGGCAACTTCGCCCCCATCAGTTGGGATCAGGCCTTCGACATCATGGCCGAGAAGTTCAAGGCGACCCTGAAAGAGAAGGGCCCGACCGCCGTCGGCATGTTCGGCTCCGGCCAGTGGACCGTCTGGGAAGGCTATGCCGCCGCCAAGCTGATGAAGGCAGGCCTGCGCTCCAACAACCTGGATCCCAATGCCCGTCACTGCATGGCCTCCGCGGTAGTGGGCTTCATGCGTACCTTCGGCATGGATGAACCCATGGGCTGCTACGACGACATCGAGCAGGCCGACGCCTTCGTGCTGTGGGGCTCCAACATGGCCGAGATGCACCCCATCCTCTGGTCGCGCATCTCCGATCGCCGTCTGTCCCACCAGGATGTGCAGGTGCACGTGCTCTCCACTTTCGAGCACCGCAGCTTCGAGCTGGCGGACAACGGGCTGGTGTTCACCCCCCAGACCGATTTGGCGATCCTCAACTACATCGCCAACTACATCATCCAGAACGACAAGGTGAACTGGGAGTTCGTCAACAAGCACACCCAGTTCCGCAAAGGAGTGACCGACATCGGCTACGGCCTGCGTCCCACCAACCCGCTGCAGCAAAAGGCCAAGAACCCGGACAGTGGCGACTCCACCCCCATGAGCTTCGAGGACTTCGCCAAGTTCGTGGCGGATTACGATCTGGAGTCCGTCTCCAAGCTCTCCGGCGTGCCCAAGGACAAGCTCGAGAAGCTGGCCCAGATCTATGCGGATCCGGACAAGAAGGTGGTCTCCTACTGGACCATGGGGTTCAACCAGCACACCCGTGGCGTCTGGGCCAACAACCTCTGCTACAACATCCACCTGCTGACCGGCAAGATCTCCCAGCCGGGCTCCGGCCCCTTCTCCCTGACCGGCCAGCCCTCCGCCTGTGGTACCGCCCGTGAAGTGGGTACCTTCGCCCACCGTCTGCCGGCGGACATGGTGGTCACGGATCCCAAACACCGCGCCATCGCCGAGAAGATCTGGAAGCTGCCGGAAGGCACCATCCCGGAGCAGGTGGGCTACCACGCCGTGCTGCAAAACCGCATGCTGAAAGACGGCAAGCTCAACGCCTATTGGGTGATGTGCAACAACAACATGCAGGCCGGCCCGAACATGAACGAAGAGGCGCTGCCCGGTTATCGCAACCCGGCCAACTTCATCGTGGTCTCCGACCCTTATCCGACCGTGACCGCCCAGGCGGCCGACCTCATCCTGCCCACCGCCATGTGGGTGGAGAAAGAGGGGGCCTATGGCAACGCCGAACGTCGCACCCAGTTCTGGCACCAGCAGGTGAAGGCACCGGAAGGGGCCAAGTCCGACCTGTGGCAGCTGATGGAATTCTCCAAACGCTTCACCGTGGAAGAGGTGTGGCCGGCTGAGTTGATTGCCAAGATGCCGGAAGTGAAGGGCAAGACCCTGTTCGACGTGCTCTATGCCAACGGCCAGGTGAACCAGTTCCCGAAAGAGCAGAGCAAGGGGGCCCTGAACGACGAGGCCGAGCACTTTGGTTTCTACGTCCAGAAGGGGCTGTTCGAGGAGTACGCCTCCTTCGGTCGCGGCCATGGCCACGATCTGGCGCCGTTCGATCAGTATCACGAAGCCCGTGGCCTGCGCTGGCCGGTGGTGGACGGCAAGGAGACCCTGTGGCGCTATCGCGAAGGGTTCGACCCTTACGTGAAAGCGGGGGAGGGGGTGCGCTTCTACGGCAAGCCCGATGGCAAGGCGGTGATCTTCGCGCTGCCCTATGAGCCGGCTGCCGAAGCTCCGGACAAAGAGTACGACATGTGGCTCTCCACCGGTCGCGTGCTGGAGCACTGGCACACCGGCACCATGACCCGTCGCGTGCCCGAGCTCTATCGCGCCTTCCCGGATGCGGTGCTGTTCATGCACCCGGAAGATGCCAAGGCCCGTGGCGTGCGCCGTGGTGAAGAGGTGATCGTCTCCTCCCGCCGGGGCGAGGTGAAGACCCGGGTCGAGACCCGCGGCCGCAACCGTCCGCCCAAGGGACTGGTGTTCATGCCCTTCTTCGATGCGAGCCAGCTGGTCAACAAGCTGACCCTGGACGCCACGGATCCGCTCTCCAAGGAGACGGATTACAAGAAGTGCGCCGTCAAGGTCATGAAGGCCTGAGGCGGGGGAGCGCGAGATGAGTCGTAGTCGGCGCCAGTTTCTGGCCGACATGGCCAAGGGGGCCTGCGGTGTGGGCCTGCTTGGCGTGGGGCTCGGCGGCGTGGCGCGCCAGCAGGTGCAGGCTTTGCCTGCCCAGGCGCTGCGCCCGCCGGCCGCCCTCGACGAGGCCGAGTTTCTCGGCGCCTGCGTGCGCTGCGGGCTCTGCGTCGAGGCATGCCCCTACGACACCCTCAAGCTCGCCCGGCTGTTTGAACCCGTGACCACCGGCACCCCCTACTTCAAGGCGCGCGCCGTCCCGTGCGAGATGTGTGACGACATCCCCTGCGTGGTGGCCTGCCCGAGCGGGGCGCTGGATAGGGCCATGACCGACATCGATCAGGCGCGGATGGGGGTGGCGGTGCTCATCGATCACGAGACCTGCCTCAACTACCTGGGGCTGCGCTGCGACGTCTGCTACCGGGTCTGTCCCCTCATCGACAAGGCCATTACCCTGGAGCTGCAACATAACCCGCGCACCGGCAAGCACGCCATGTTCCTGCCCACGGTGCACAGCGATCTCTGCACCGGCTGCGGCAAGTGCGAGCACGCCTGCGTGCTGGAGGCGGCGGCCATCAAGGTGGTGCCTCGCCAGCTCGCCAAGGGAGAGATTGGCCACCACTACCGGCTCGGCTGGGAAGAGAAGGCGAAGGCGGGCAAATCGCTCATCGGCGACAGGCTCACCCTGCCGACCCGCAAACCGGAGGGTCTATGAGTCGGTATCCAGGGGCCGAGGCCACGGCCAGGCTGGGGTGGTGGCGTGCCCACCGCTTCCTGCTGCTGCGCCGGCTTTGCCAGTTCGGGGTGCTGGGGCTGTTCCTGCTGGGGCCGCTCGCGGGCATCTGGATCCTCAAGGGCAACCTCTCCAGCTCCCTGCTGCTGGAGACGGTGCCCCTCACGGATCCCCTGACCCTGTTGCAGTCGGTGGCGGCGGGCCAGTGGCCCATCCCCACCCTGTGGCTCGGGGCCGGGCTGGTGCTCGCGGGTTACTGGCTGGTCGGGGGGCGGGTGTTCTGCTCCTGGGTCTGTCCGGTCAACCTGGTCACCGATGCCGCCGCCTGGCTCAGGGGGCGGCTCGGGCTCAAGGGCAATGGTCAGTTCAACCGCGCTACCCGCTACTGGCTGCTGGCCATGGTGCTGGTGGCGCCGGCCATGACAGGCGTGCTGGTGTGGGAGCT
The DNA here is from genome assembly GCF_040908465.1 of Aeromonas sp. R10-1. Taxonomy (NCBI): domain Bacteria; kingdom Pseudomonadati; phylum Pseudomonadota; class Gammaproteobacteria; order Aeromonadales; family Aeromonadaceae; genus Aeromonas; species Aeromonas sp. R10-1. The sequence continues at coordinate 1,540 of NZ_JBFODT010000006.1, read as the reverse complement.
GGTCAACCCGGTGTCGCTCACCCTGCGCGGCCTGCTGTTCGGTATGGGGGCAGGCTGGGGCCTGCTGGCGGTGCTGTTCCTGTTCGACCTTTTTGTGGTGGAGCGGGGCTGGTGCGGCCACCTCTGTCCGGTGGGGGCCTTCTATGCCCTGGTCAACCGGGTCGGGTTCATCAAGATTGCAGCCTCGGGGCGCGAGCGGTGCAGCAACTGTATGGATTGTTATGCGGTCTGCCCGGAGCGTCCCATCCTGCGCGGCCCCGTTCACGGTGCCAGGCGTGGTCACGGGCCCTTGATTGCGGCTCAGGAGTGTACCAACTGCGGCCGTTGCATCGATGTCTGCGCGGAGCAAGTTTTTGAAATCACTGTAGGTTTTGCCGTCAAGGCAGAGAAAACGTCGGAGAACACATAATGAAGAAGCTGATTGGAGCAATGCTGGCCTGCCTGATGGCGGGTTCCTTGATGGCGGCCGTCCCCGAGATCACCAACAGCACGGGGGGCATCAAGTCGGAGCGGGGAAGCACGGATCTGGTGACGGATGCCGACGCGGCCCCTCTGAAGAACTTTCGCAAGGATGGCGACCTCTACGATCGCCAGTACATGCACCAGCCTCCGCTGATCCCCCACGACACCCGCAACTATGAAGTGGACAACAAGGTCAACAAGTGCCTGGCCTGTCACAGCTTCAAGAACGCCAGTGCCATGAAGGCCCCCAAGATAAGCCCCACCCACTTCGAGACCCGCGACGGCATGACCCTGGGCGAAGTCTCGCCGCGTCGCTACTTCTGTCTGCAGTGCCACGTGCCGCAAGCGGACGCCAAGCCGCTGGTGAACAATACCTTCAAACCGGTTGAAGCGCTGAACTGAGGAGCCCATAGATGAAATTACCCGGCTTTGTGAAGCGTCTGTGGACCACCTTCAAGTCACCGTCGAAGGCGGCCCTCTGGGTCATCCTGCTGATGGGCTTCTTCGGTGGCGTCATCTTCTGGGGCGGGTTCAACACCGCCATGGAAGCGTCCAACACCGAGGCCTTCTGCACCGGTTGCCACGAGATGAAGGACAACGTGTTCGTGGAGTACCGCGACACCATCCACTACGCCAACCGCTCCGGCGTGCGGGCCAGCTGCCCGGATTGCCACGTACCCCACGAATGGACCTACAAGATCATCCGCAAGGTGCAGGCCTCCAAGGAGCTGTGGGGCATGATCACCGGCAAGGTGGATACCCGCGAGAAGTTTGAATCTCACCGGCGGGAGATGGCCGAGCGGGAGTGGCAGCGGATGAAGGAGACGGATTCGCGGGAGTGCCGCAACTGCCACAACTTCGAGTACATGGACTTCTCCCTGCAAGGGCGTCGGGCCGCCCAGATGCACTCCACCAACCTGGCAAGCGGGGCCAACACCTGCATCGACTGCCACAAGGGGATTGCGCACCAACTGCCTGACATGACCGCTCTGCTGGCCTTCGGTCTTGTCATGTCCACCCGCCTTGTCCGCATCCCCAGGCTGGAAATCCAGCTCGGTCTGGGTCATGTCGATGGTCT